>CAZEIB010000484.1:0-1503 GCA_964511785.1 uncultured Oscillospiraceae bacterium | reverse complement strand
CTTTAACCTGTTCTACAAGGGTTTGCACAGTCAGGTTCGGATTATTATACTGTTCATTAATTAAGGCTTGTGCCCGCTCTGCTACGCTACTATCACCGTCCTTTACAGGAATATTTTGAAGCCTGCTCACTACTTTTTCGATATATTGATCCTGAATAGGAGCAAAGCCTTTAAGTAACCATTTACGATCAAAAAGGTACTCCATAAATTTATCTTGTAGTTGATCAGTAAGTTCTTTCTTTCTTTTAGAGAGAGTCTCTTTTTTATGAGAAAGTTTATTAAAGTTTTCCGATTGGGCTACCAGTTTTTTAATTTTTCCTTGTTCGCCGGTTGCATAAAGAATATTTTCATAAACTTCATCTTCTTGCTTTTTTAGTAGAGTAATTTTTTTTGTTAGATAATTAATTTCATCTTCTAAGTTTTCATACTGCTTTCTATTTCTTTCATCTTTTCGAGACTCTTTAGCAATTTGATCTTCTAACAAATCAATGCAGTTTTTTGCATCATCCTCGTAAGGTTGGTAAATCTTAGAAGATGCGTACAGCTCAATAAGTTGTTTAAAAGCCTCTTCATTTTTGAGGGTTTCTAGCTCAGATTCACCTTTGAATAGAGAAAACTTTCTATTTGCCGTAGGGAATAGCTCCGTTAGGTAATCCCATGCGATCTTATCTGTAGCGCGATCTCGTTCGCCATTAGAGCGCTCCAATAGAGCAGAGTATTCTAAAGGGGTTGTAGATACACATTCACCATGATTATCTACAAGTACTTGGAATGACTTGGTGAAAGAGTGATTAAGAAGTGTAATATTGTCACTGCTCGGCTCTTGGAATTCGACTGTTACGGAAACAGTAAATTTGGAATCTGGCTCATTTTTAGCATCTTTTTTTCGTTTTTCTGTTACAAGGGAGAGAAGAGAGCTTCCTGTAAATTCATACTGAAAGAACCACTCTAAAGCTTCAAAGAGTTTAGTTTTCCCACTACCATTGTGTCCAATAATGAGATTAGTACCTTTTGTTAGGCTAAACTCATTTTCGCCGTAATAACAGAGAAAATTTTCTAAATTAATTTTTGTAATAATCATGGATTAATCCTCTTGAGCCTTAATCGCGTATATCATGCTTTCAAAAAGTTGTTTTCCACTTTTATTTAAAGTCTCTTTCTGAGTAATCATTGTTCCAATTGCTCTTAATAAATGATTATCGGAATTAGTAGCATCGCGATAATTTAGTTTCTCTTTATTCGGAAGGTCGACAAAGTAATCATGTTTTAATAACTCTTCAAAAATTATATCTGCATTTGTTTTTATCATGGTTAAACGCCTTCATTCATTAGTTCATAAAAAGAAATATTATATTTATCAAAGATAGGTTGTAACTGTTTTTGTATAGTGAGCTTATTTCTTGCTAAGGATGCAAAGTGAGCAACTCTCCTTAGTTCTGAAAGAATTAATCTCTTTTCATTATCAAAAGATTCCTCCGTCGATTCCTTCAAACGAAGTCTCAT
>CAZEIB010000483.1:0-1505 GCA_964511785.1 uncultured Oscillospiraceae bacterium | reverse complement strand
AATTAATAGCTAAGCTTCGAGCGAGTAGAGAAGATATTAATGAATAATTTCGTAACATGGAAAAAACAATAACCATCAACGGTTTGTCAATTTCAGCTTTTTCAAACGTCATGAAAAATAATTGGTGGGTAAATTGGTGGAAAACCATAAAATAGAACAAATTTTCTTAAAACAAAAACCCTTGAAATGATTATCTATCAAGGGTTTTCTATTGGAGCCTCCTGCCAGAATCGAACTGGCGACCTCATCCTTACCATGGACTTTTAATGCTTTTGTTGTATTATTGTTTTTTGATTAAAACTCTTATATATCAATACTTTCAAGATTATTATTGAAATTTAATTTAAGTCAATTAATTAGTTTTTTGATATTTTTGGTGGGCAAATTGGTGTAAAATTCTATCCTAATTTTTCTAATAAATTCTTTGCTTCATCAAGCATATTTTCCGTAACATCAATATAGTATTTAGCTGTGGTCTCATAAGACTTATGCCCCATCATGTATTGGAGTACCTTTTGATTCATTCCGTTTTCTGCCATTCTTGTGGCAAAGGAATGTCTAAAGTCATAAAGACTTAATTTAACGGCTGCTCTTTTTATTAACAATTTAAACGCTGATTCAATGGCATTCATACTCGGTTGTCCTGATTCGGAGGGAAACAACCAACCTTCAGGCGATCTAAACGCAGCCAATTTTTTTTGCTTTTTCAAAATAGCCTTGGTTGTTTCAGTGAGAGGGATATCACGTTTAGCTGTGTTTGTTTTAAGCCCTGATTGATCGTGCCTTGTAATTGCTCTTCTAATTTCCAAGTTATCCTTTTTGATATCTTGAATTTGTAGCCCTAAACATTCGGACGGCCTAAGTCCCAAATGATAAAGCAAAAGAAAGTAATTTTTGTATTTAGTCATATCTAAAGCTTTTTTAATTTTTTCCCAATCCTTATTAGATACTACCCTGCATCTTTTTGTGTCTGCTTCTTTGTCAGATGAAAATATAAGTCCTTCAGTTGGTGAACGCATTTCATAACCTAGCGTATTGATTGCCCAATTATACGGCCGAGAAATACAACCCCTAATTTTTTGGATCGTGGCTCTATTTGCACCTTTTTCAGATGCTCTTGATAAAACTTGAAAAACATCTTTTCTTTTAATTTCATATATGTTTTTTCTTCCTAAATAAGACTTAAGGTGATTTTTATATATGCCAATTACTGTTTTGCGTTCTGCATTTGAAAGATTGGGAATCACGTGTTTTTCAATCCAATAATTATATAAGTCTTCAAATGTTTCATTCTTGACTCCAGATAGGACTTTTTGATCAAACTCATCACAACGTTTTTTAAAAGCTTTCCAGGTCTCATTTTTCTTTGACTGAATTTCGCGTCTGTTTCCGTATTGATCAGTAACCCGATATTTCCATTTATTGTTTCCAATTTTACTTACCGAATTAATAGGCATGAAAAAACCTCCTTAATTTGGAGGTTGCCAAATATGATATAATAATGA
>CAZEIB010000482.1:0-1522 GCA_964511785.1 uncultured Oscillospiraceae bacterium | reverse complement strand
GGAGTATGTATAAATTGCAAAGCAGAAAAGCCGGCTTTGCGATTGTGCGACGAGTCAGCGTCGCCTGTGTGAGTTTTCTCACATAGTTCGTAATGGTTATTGAAATTTGAGCCTGCGAAAATGCAGAATAACCAGTTACGGCAAGCTTGATACAGAGAAAGAACGAAGTTTTTTGTCTATACCCAAAAGATGGCTTTCACGAGTGCATAGTCGTCATACTATGCAGCGAGCCTTTTCTCGGCGTCAGAAGTAAGCTTCTGAAAGAAAAATAGAGACATTGACGTTTTTAACAGTGCATTAGCACAGGGTTAGGTGGGAGCTAACTGAAAAACTCCCGAAAGAAAAGGGTGAAAAGCGTGCTTTTTACTCCTTTATTTTTGTGCAATACGTAGAATTTTATTTATTTTTTAGATTAAAAATAGCGAAAAAAAGGAGTGGCTGAAAACCGCGATAATACACAGTTTTTTGACCCTCAAAAATATGCGGTTTTTAGGCGTTTTTTAAATTGTTCTACTTTCTGTCATAACTATAGTGAAGACCTTAAAAGGCAAATATAGTTGAAAGGAGATACAAAAATGTTTGAGGATTACAGAGATGTCTTAACCGCACAGGAAGCTCGTACAGCTTTATCAATTGGTATGAACTCAATGTACAAGCTTCTACATGAAGGCAAAATAAAATCAATAAGAATCGGGAGCAAGTTTCTTATTCCTAAAAAATTTCTTGTTGATTTTATAAACTCACACGCAAATTAGACTAATTGTCAAAATGGAACCTACCTTTACAATCAAAAAATAGCATGATAAACTTAAATTGTAATGGTAGGTGTCGAAATTAAGAAAGGAGTTAAAAAATGAACGGATGCCTACAAATAAAGAACGGTAAATATTATGCCGTACTATATAGGTACGAAAACAATAAGCGCAAGCCTCAATGGATATATACGGGATACGTCACTAAAGGCAATAAAAAACGGGCAGAACAATTTTTAAGAGATAAGTTAGTAGAGGCTGAAGCTGAAGAATCAGCTCTTGAAGAAAGAAGAATTAAAAGGACAGCCATGGGAACCTGACAAAGATGCTCTTTTTACTGACTATATTCAAATTTGGTTAGAAAGAGCTAAAAATAGAGTTGATGAGGTTACTTATCAAGGCTATTGTCAAATTACTGAAAAGCATATTGTCCCCTACTTTAGCGAACTTGGTATTAAGGTTGTTGATGTAGACAAGAATGTGATTCAACATTTCATAAATGAGAAGCACAAAAACGGTAGGCTTGATGGAAAAGGTGGTTTATCCTATAAAACAACAAAACATTTCAGAACGACCATAAGCGGCATATTAAAAGAAGCTATTAAAGATAGAGTCATAAGCTATAACCCTTGTGAGTTTGTAGATTTACCGAAAAAGACTTCTCGTGAAATAACATACTACAACGAAAATCAATTAAATGACCTTTTCGAAAAAACACGAGACCATTATCTGTACCCTGTTCTTAAAACAACGCTGCTATATGGTCTTAG
>CAZEIB010000481.1:0-1526 GCA_964511785.1 uncultured Oscillospiraceae bacterium | reverse complement strand
TTACAATAGGGTCTTGTAAATATTTGGAAAAACTACTGCTACGAATCATGCTGTTTAGTTTTTCTCTTACTTTATCTCCTGCCAAACGCATTTGTCTGCGAATGTTCATTAAGGTCATACTTGCCCTATCTGCTATTTCTTCTTCACTTAAAATGGCATTTGTAATAGCCTGCTCCACTTCCTTTAAAGGCGAAATTTCCTCTGCCCGTTGAGACAAAAGGGGGACATTCCCCTTTCCTATTAAGGCTTGTTTAACCCCTCTTGCCGCTGAAAGGCAAGCTGCAATTTCCAACAAAGATTTTGGTAATAAGGTGCCACCTTTTTCAGCCAACCCTACCTGACCTCTTACGTCTTCAAAATAAAGCATTGGGCTTGAACCCATATAAGTAAATAAGGTTAAAGCCTCTTGTGTTAAAGCTTGAGCCAAAGCAATATCTTCCATAGCGGTAAAAGGGGTTAAGGTTAAGCACAGTTGTTTGCCTAAAGGACTAACAGCCCCTTGAGATAACTGTTCCCTTATTTTATCAAATTCCAATACTCGAATATTTCTATTTTCTTTCATTAATATCCTCACTTATTTTCATAGTACCCCTCTAAAAAAATGGCCTTGGGTACTTGTTAAAATAGGATTGCTTTCATCTTTTCCTTGTCTTTTATTTACGAAAGCTTGGGTAATTGTAAGTTGTTCTTGCGGCGATTCTATGGTGAAATCTATTAAAATAGATCGATGGGGAAAAAAGTCATTCATTTGTTCAAAAAGATTTAAAGGCAGGCTGTTGAATAATTCTACAATACACCCTTCTTTTTGATGGTTGCCTACAAGGGGAAACAGGTAACCTTTTCTATCAATAAGTCCTTTGTTTAGTAAGCTTTCCTTTTTCTGTTCCATGCAAAGAGAGCATTTTTCTCTCCCTTGGCTTAATCCCAGTTTTACCCTTGCAGGGCAATGATTTAAGGTCATTAAACGATTTCGCCCATATACTCGTTGCACAAAAGGCCGGGTTTCCTCTTCTATTTGTCTTATTTCTTTTTCATTTAATTCAGGCCAGGTCATCTCCCAAGTAGAACCATATTTTAATAGTGCTTCATAGCTTTTTTTATTCCAAAGGGGAATAGTGTCTAAATAAGCAATTTCACAGGAAAATTTTTGCCCTAGTTGACCGAGGTTTCCAAGGGCTACTCCTTTTACCTTTTTAGGCTGATCTTTTACTATATCAGCTACTGCCTGTAATGATTGGCTACTCAGTTGAGTGGGTAAACAAATCCAAGAGTTTTCAGGTAATAAAGATAAGTTTTCCTTTAATATTTCTATTCTGAAATCTTTGGGGGCATATAAAAAAACTTGTGCCCCTTTTTTTATAAACGCCTCCCCTAAAGACACTTCTTGGCTTTTTACCATTACCACTGGTTTATCAAAAGAAGGTTTTTTTTCTTTTTGAAGAGCATATGAAGGTTTCGGAAAAAACACATCCCTTTTTTCAAAGGTTTCAACTCTTTTTTGTACGAGTTTTTCCACAGCACCATTA
>CAZEIB010000480.1:0-1526 GCA_964511785.1 uncultured Oscillospiraceae bacterium | reverse complement strand
TCCCAGCCGCCCTTTCTTCTACAAAGAGTAACCTCGGCAAAGATGCCGTCCCTGCCGATTGGGCAATTGCCGCCTGGGGCATCAGCATAATCGTAAACGCGCAGGAAAGCGCACTTGCTGCCCCATCGCCCTGTGAAAGCCCAATGACCGTATTGGCGACAAAATTAAGCTGAACAACTCCGGCACCGATAATCCGTGGCACCATTAATTTCATAACCTGCCGGACTGCGGCATCTTTAAAACCAGCAACCCTCTCGTAAAAGCGATTGGGTAAACGGAATAAACTCGGCAGTTGCAAGAGCAAGTGCCCCAGGGCACCAATCACAGCCCCGATTGCCAACCTTTGCACACCCAACGATTCCGGCAATAGCAATGTACCGGCAATTTGACCGAGAGAGTACATTGAAGGTGCCAGTGCAGGCCAAAGAAAAACCTGATGCGCATTCAACATGCCCATCACCAAACCGCTCACCCCAAAAATAATCACAGTCGGCAGCATTGTGCGCAATAGTTTTACCGTCAAACTCAGCATTTCCGGATTGGCATTATCGACCAAAGAAAAGAGCAAATTGTCAACGATCTGTGGTGCAAAAATCCACATCAAGACGCTAACCAAAACCAAAACCAGCAACAAGGCGTTAAACACGCCAGAAGCTAATTTCCAGGCACCTTTTGTGTCTTTGCGGGTCAGGTAACCGGTAAACATCGGAATAAAGGCCGAGCCAAGCGCTCCACCGGCGGTCAAATTGAACAACAATTCGGTTACTCGATTGGCGGCATTATAAGCGTCCAGCTCCAAACTGGTTCCGAAAGCCCCCGAAATAACCACACCGCGAACAATTCCAACCAAGGTGCTGAGAACGTAGGCAACCATTACAACACCGGCTGCCCGGGCAATTTGCTGTCCGGCTGTGTTTACCGCCGGTTCTTCGTTAAGCCTCTCTTGCCTTTCTAAATCGTTCATTCCTGGTCCTTTAATACTTGTTTGGCTTCATCCCAAAGCGCATCCAGCACTTCAAAGGCAACATCGTCAACATGTTTGCCTTGTTTGGCAACCTGCTCTTCGATATATCCAAAACGCCTGCGGAAGCGCAAATTTGTTTCTCGCAAAGCCATTTCGGGGTCAATTTCAAGCCAGCGCAGCAGGTTCACCACGGCAAACAAAACATCCCCTCCTTCGGATTGTCTTCGTTCGGGAGTTTCTGCCTCTTCTAATTCTTTCAATTCTTCCTGAATTTTCGCAATCACCGGCTCAATCGTTTTCCAATCGAAACCAACTCTTTGCGCGCGTTGTTGAATTTGGTCTGCCTGGGTCAAAGCCGGCATAGTAATCGGAATGCCATCGAGCATGCTTTTGCGCTCTTCGCCCTTATTTTTGCGTTCTTCTGCCTTAATTTGTTCCCAATTGTGCAAAACGTCATCCGTCGAATTGACAATCACTTCTTTGAAAACGTGCGGATGGCGGCGGATAATTTTTTCACTTATGCCGGAAATAATATCGGTCATATTGAATTCTTGCTCTTCGG
>CAZEIB010000479.1:627-1526 GCA_964511785.1 uncultured Oscillospiraceae bacterium | reverse complement strand
ATACCGGAACCAAGAGTAATTAAAAAGTCAGGAATTCTTCTTCCAGGTGTTTTTGTACGCTGTAGCAAATAGCTCATTATACAGGCTATAAGAATACCAATTGTGGCTGTGACCGTAGCGTAAATTAAACTGTTACGCAAAGTAGTAGCTGTTTCAGCATGTCCAAATATGGTTGTCCAGTGGTTAAAGGTAAAGTTTCCTGAATCAAATAGAGATTTGCCCAAATTCTTTTTGAAGGAGGTTTCTAATATAGTGTAGAAAGGTAATATAATAATAACAAAGGCAAATATCACCACTAAAATGGTAATAGGTATACGCCATTTTCGCAAATCTACAATATTAGGCCTAGTAGATTTACCAGAAACAGTAATATATTGCTTTTTGGCAATAACAAAGTCAGAAAAATATAAAACAAGAGCTGCCATTATCATTAAGAATATAGATAGACCTATAGCATCGTTAAAGCCATCGGCTCCAATACCTATATATTCAGATATTCGTGTGGTGGCAGTATGAATTTTACCAGGAGCACCAATAATAGAAGGGATTCCGTAGCAACTGGCAGCACTAACAAATACCAGCAATGCCCCTGCAATTAAAGAGGGGGACATCATAGGTAAAGTAATGGTGAAAAGGGTTTTTAAAGGTGAAGCACCAGAAATACGGGCGGCTTCTTCTAAAGAAGGATCCATTTTTTCCATAGCCCTTGAAATAGTAATAAAGGCATAGGGATAATAAAAGGTGGTAAGTACCCATATTAGCCCACCTAAAGTATAAATGTTTAAAGGACCGGTTCTACCACTTAAATTAAGTAAGTTTCGTAAAAAAATGTTTAAAGTTCCTACATTTCGATTAAGCAACCTTAACCAAGCCATAGCACCAACGTAAGGAGGAACCAT
>CAZEIB010000479.1:0-596 GCA_964511785.1 uncultured Oscillospiraceae bacterium | reverse complement strand
AAAAGATATAACAAAGGAAGGACTTCATAGTAAAGCAAAAAAACAACAATAGCGCCTATAAGCACCCATTTCCAATCGAAATTAAAGCGTTTTGCTTTGTAAACCTTATCAGGTTTTGATGTAAGCTGATTATTCATTTGCAACAACCTCTTCTCTAAAAATGAGGGAAAGCTGTACCATGGGTACAGCTTCCCCCAAGGATAGGGATATGATATTTTTTAATTATTCTGGAATTGTAACTTTTTCTTGGAACAGAGTACGCATAGCATCTCTTTCTTTATAAGTTTTTTCCCAGTCAACAGGAATTTCATTTCCTTTAAGATCAGCAACGGTGGCTCCGTCAAAAGGCTCATCCGGATATCCTTCAATAACAGAGTGCATCCAACCTTTAACAATGTAGCTTTGCCCTTCTTCACCAAGTAACCAGTCAGTAATGGCTTGGCAAGCTTCGATATTGTTGTTAGCATTTTTACCTTCAGCAACAGTCATAACAGTTGAAGGAACTAAAACATTGCCATCATCAGGAATAAACCATTCCAGCTTAGAATCTTCTTCTTCACGTTTTTTTAAAACAGATTCTTCCAAAATCATAACTG
>CAZEIB010000478.1:0-1527 GCA_964511785.1 uncultured Oscillospiraceae bacterium | reverse complement strand
CCGATCAAGGTCGCACCACTCGCGTCCCCGTCCACATGGGCGATCAAATCAACAAGCTCCTGCGTGTGCAGCATCAACTGACCCAACGGCTTGGGCGTGATCCATCCGTAGAAGAGTTGGCAGAAGCGCTTGAAGTTCCGCCCAAAAAAGTTGAAAACATGATCCAGGTTGCCCGCCGGCCTCTTTCCTTGGAAACGCCAACCGACGATGAAGAAGATTCCGTTCTCGGCGATTTCATCGAAGATGACGAAGCACCACCACCAGACGACACCGCCACCTACAATTTGCTCAAACAGCATTTGGTCGAAGTCTTAGACACGCTTCCCCCAAGAGAAGTGCGCATTTTACAGTTGCGTTACGGACTTTTGGACGGTCAAGCCTACACTTTGGAAGAAGTTGGTCGTAAAATGGGCGTTACTCGCGAGCGCGTTCGCCAAATTGAAGCTCAGGCTCTAACCCGTTTACGCCACCCATCGGTCCGCCGAAAATTGCGTGATTATTTGGGTGATTAATAATGAGTGAAGAAAACCGCGAAGAACAAACCCAACCGGTACTGATTAATCCTGAAGAAAAGCTTGAAACAGAAGCTGCTTCTGTCAAGCTTAATTCTGAGATCCCGGAATGGTTACTTGAATTTGCCGCCTCTCAACCAACAGAGGTTGAAATGGCATGCCGTCCAGGCAGAACTTGACAATGCTATCACCAGCACGGATGCCAAGCTTGAAGATTTGCTCAAAAACGGACAATTTGCTCAAGCTGCTGAGTTGCTGCGCGAGCAAGCAAACGACTTTGCTTCCATCGAAGAAGCCCAACATAAAATTCGTCCAGCCTTGATGCTCAATGAAGAGTCAACTCCTCTTTGGGATTTATATGACGAATTAACCGTCAAGCTCAATCAACTCAAACAAAATTCAGCAAGTAACGGAGGTTAATTAAGTGGAAAGGTCTTTAGTTTTAGTAAAACCCGATGGCGTTCAACGTGGCTTGATTGGTGAAATTATTCAACGCTTTGAGAACCGCGGCTTACGCTTGGTAGGCGCGAAATTCATGCAAGTTTCACCTGAGCTCGCCAAAGCCCATTATGCCGTCCACGAGGGCAAGCCCTTTTACGATGCTTTGATAAAATTTATCACCTCAGCGCCTGTCATGGCATTGGTCTGGGCAGGCCCCGAAGCGATTAGTGCGATTCGTCAAACCGTGGGCAAAACCCGTGGCACCGAAGCCGACCCGGGCACAATTCGCCATGATTATGCACTCCAAGCCCGCTATAACCTGGTTCACGCTTCAGATTCAGTTGAAAATGCAGAAGCGGAAATAGCCCTCTGGTTCAAACCAGAAGAAATCGTTGAATGGAAACGTATCACCGAAGATTGGATGTACGAATAATGGAAGAAAACAAAGTCAAATACGTAACAGTCTACAAAGCGCAGGGGAAATTGGATGGCGAATCGATTAAGGCTTTCTTGGAAGCCCAGTCAATTCCTGCTTTGCTTGATGTCAATGCGGCGGGTCAAATATTCGGTCTCA
>CAZEIB010000477.1:0-1527 GCA_964511785.1 uncultured Oscillospiraceae bacterium | reverse complement strand
CCGCCAAGGCATCTTCAAAGCCGGTGATAATCATACCTGTAAAAGTAGCAGAAATCATTAATATTAAAAGCCACGGAATACGACTTTTCCATATTTCCACCACAGAATTTTTTAAATAAGGCTTTTCTGAAGGGGTAATAGCCGCCATTTTTTCAATGTCTTCTGTGGCTTCTTCTTGAATAACGTCAATTACATCATCAGCAGTAATAATTCCCACTAAACGGTTTTCTTTGTCTACCACAGGCATAACGGAAAAGTCATATTTGCCTAGTAGATGGGCAACAGTTTCTTGATCTTCCAAGGTTTGAACCGATACCACTCGCTCTTCCATGATGCTTTCCATGGTGGCTCCTTCGGAGGCAATAATAATTTCTTTTAAAGAAACCACACCAATTAAATGACGAGAAGGGTCAATAATATAGCAAACATTAACCGTACGCTTGTCAGCTCCACTTTTTCTAATAATATTAATAGCCTCATCTGTAGTGGTGCTGGTAAATAAAGATACATATTCCACCGTCATTAGACTTCCGGCGCTATCTTTAGGATAATTTAAAATGGTATTAATACTGGCTCGCATTTGAGGGTCAGTGGTGTTAATTAATATTCTTTTTACCACATTTGCCGGCATTTCTTCAATTAAAGTAACGGCATCGTCAACAAATAAATCGTCTATGACTTCTTGCAGCTCTTTGTCGGTAAAAGTTTGTACAAGGGCATGTTGCCCTTCAGTTTCCATTTCGATAAATACATCTGCAGCTACTTCTTTTGGAAGCATGCGAAATAAAACTGTAGTAGTCAAGTGAGGGAGTTCATCGAAAATTTCTGCAATTTGCGCAGGCTGCATGGTAAGTAAAAGTTCGCGAACCGTACTAATTTTTTTCTCCTGCCAAAGGGATTCTATTACCTGAACAAAATTCAAATCATTCTTCTCCATAATCCCCCCTCCTCCCACACAAAAGCCAAAGGACAAGCAGTACCCAATGGCTTTATAAACTGTATAAATTGTAGTCTATTATATATAGGTTGTCAATTTGATTTTATTAGAATGTTCTTTGAGTTGTCACTAATTTTTATTAATAATATGTCATGGTAAATATAAATTCCTTGAAAACCTATAACAAGGGGATTGTAATGTAGTTAATTACATACTTTATACACAAAAAGCCGATAGACTTTTTGTATTGTTAGATATAAATAGCCTTCACTTCTTATTATAATCTTACCTACTTGTTATAATTTTACCCCCTTGGCGATACAAAAGCCAAAAGGGGGTAAATGATGTTTTTATATGCTTAACTCCAATAAGCTGCCCAGCCTTCCATTTGTCTAGCAATGATTTCTCCTACGCCACTAGTAACTTTTTGAGCCGCAGGAATTAAATCTTCTATTGTAAGGTTATGAGCCATCATCGCATTGTTGCATGCTGCTAAGATAACTCCCTGGTTCATCAACTTTTCTTGTATTGCTTGGTTTTCTTTTGTCGGCTGCAACAAGGTAATAGCTTCTCCCATAAAAATCACTTCT
>CAZEIB010000476.1:680-1534 GCA_964511785.1 uncultured Oscillospiraceae bacterium | reverse complement strand
CTCTTTATTGATTTTTTCTTTTTGGAGAGTGTTTGTTCGGATGATTCTAAAATGGTATAGAAGTCGTGGTTACAACCAGAAAAACGTGATCATTGTAGGAGCAGGAAAGAACGGCATGGAGCTGTATAAAGTCATGAAAGAGGACTTATCTTATGGATTTAATATACTAGGATTTTTTGATGACAACTTTGCTCTGAAAGATGTTTTACCTAATTATTTGGGCTATACTCATGAATTGTATGATTATGTAGATAAGAATGATGTGGATGAGATATACTGTGCATTACCGGGCAGTAAAGGTGAGCAAATATCAATGATGTTGAACTTCTCTGAAAAAAAGATGATTCGCTTTTATATTATACCTGACTTCTATAGAAATGTTAAACGAAGCATGGTTTTAGATATACTAGAAATAATTCCTGTTTTGTCGATACGTAAGGAGCCTTTACAGTCTGTATATAACAGAGCCTTTAAAAGAACCTTTGATATCGTTTTCTCTTTCTTTGTATTAATTGCCGTTTTCCCTATTTTATTATTGATTCTATATCCGGTTATCAAACTGACTTCAAAAGGACCACTCTTTTTCAAACAGAGACGTACTGGTATTTATGGTCATGAGTTCGATTGTTATAAGTTCAGAACGATGACGGTGAATAAAGAAGCTGATACGAAACAAGCCCAAAAAGGAGATGCACGTATTACTTCTGTTGGTCACTTTCTTCGAAAATCGAACTTAGACGAATTTCCTCAATTCATAAATGTCTTTTTAGGTGATATGTCTGTAGTAGGACCAAGACCTCACATGTTAAAGCATACAGAACAGTATTCAGCCTTGATAGATAAATATATGGTTA
>CAZEIB010000476.1:0-670 GCA_964511785.1 uncultured Oscillospiraceae bacterium | reverse complement strand
TGTGACAGGTTGGGCGCAGGTCACAGGTTATCGAGGCGAAACACGTACATTAGAACAAATGGAAGGACGTGTTAAAAGAGATGTTTGGTATATTGAAAATTGGTCTTTCTACTTAGATCTTAAAATAATAGTTGTTACTTTTCTCCAAATGCTTAAGGGTGATAAAAACGCCTACTAATCAAGAATATATGGCTTTCTCTTACTTTAATAAGGTAGTTTCTTTTCCTGCCACTCCTTAATAAAGAACTTTTCCTAAGAAATATATATTGCACACTTTGCCCTCTTTTGTGTATTGAATTGCATTTTTTGCTATATTTGTGCCATGGGAAGAATAGTAGCTATAGACTATGGAGCAAAGCGGACCGGACTTGCTGTTACAGATACTTTACAACTAATAGCAACACGGTTGACAGCAGTTCCTAGTAAAGAACTACTAAAGTTCCTTACAGATTATGTCTCTGCTGAGGAGGTGGATTTGTTTGTTGTAGGATTGCCTAAACAGATGAATAATCAGCCATCAGAGAATATGAAAAGAGTAGCACCATTTGTCGGACAATTAAAAAAAGCATTTCCTCATATTCCTATAGAATATTATGATGAGCGTTTTACTTCTGTTATTGCTCAGCAAACGATTATAGCTGCCGGTGTAAAGAAGAAGAAGCGCCAGGAA
>CAZEIB010000475.1:0-1534 GCA_964511785.1 uncultured Oscillospiraceae bacterium | reverse complement strand
ATGCTGTTGCAAAAACAGTGTGGGATTTTTTATTGATTTGAAAACCACTTATAGGGTTCACTTTTTTTCATATTCAAGTATTGCAAGGGGTGTTCCTCCCCTTGCAGTCAAAGAAACAGGAAAGTTTTTATGTTTTTGTAACTCTATTGTATGTTTTTTTTTTAAAGAAAAGGAGAAAATGTGGAATGAATCAAACAAACAGAATGAAATCATTAAGAATCAAACTTGGTGCTGCAGCGCTTGCAATGGGAATCTTATGTGGTGCAGGTGGTGGGCATATGGTACAGGCAATGGCACAGGAGGATACAGGACATAAAGCTCCGGCCTCTTATACACGCTCTTATGAAGACATAAATGTTACGTATGCAAGCGTGGATGAATTATAAGCAAAAACAGGCACCGACGGGACCAGTCCCTTTGGTGCTTTTTTATTTTTATTGGTGAACAACACATTTTGACACCATTTCTACCTGCCCAATTGCGTTACAAAAAATGTTTGAGGAATTGATGATTATAACAGCCACATTTACAAACTAAACACAATACAGGAATTGGAATGTTCCTATTAAGAGAGAGGGGGGGGGGTACCGTAATGTACACATTAGAAAAATTAAAACAGATTTGGAAAGAGGCTATTTTACAGCAAGAAGATAATTTAGAAATACTAAATACAGAAGGAGAAAACAGATACGGTTATTTTATTACAGATAACCTTGATTCAAGAGAGAGGTATTTTTACTTTCCGGACACCAAAGAGAGTTTAGAAAAGAGAATTCTGATGGACGAGGAATGCCAGAATCTTCTAAAGAAAGACAGGTTAGTAGAATTCCTGTTAAATCATATGGATGAAAACGTTCTGATGGTACTGAACTATATGGCATTTGTCTGGGATAATAACGAAGGCGAAATTAGTAAGACGAGAGTTTTCTTGGAAGATGAATATGGCGATGAATATGCAAGAGAAGTCGGAATGGACTTCTTAGGAATGACGTGGGTGGAACGACAGGTTGTTGTTATCAATGTAAGTAGCATTTTGAAATCTTCCATAGAAATCGCAAACGAACCAGAGGAATATCTTCCATTAGAAGCTATCTTCATCGAAGGAATATGTCAGACAATCTTTCATGAATGTCGTCATTTATTTTATGAATGCAATGAACTGATTCCCATAGGACAGGATACAGAATATCCGTGGGATGGTGGTCTGGAGAACGAAGTAGAAGAATATGGAAACACAAAATCATATCTTTACTTAAACGAGTTTACTAAAGTGAAAAACAAAGGATTTTTTACAACACTATCTCGATTGTCACAAGAACTTCTACCAGAAGAAATAGAACAATAAAAACATATAAGTATTCTCAATATTGTTTAATTGCAGAAACACTTTTGTTTATATGCCGTCGCCCCCGTCTATCAACAAAAAGAAAAATAAGATTGACACAACATGCTATGTTGTGCTATTGTTTTTTTGCTGTGATTACACAGCTGAAAAATCCGTACCAAACCCGGTGCAGAGTGGATCCTCAGAAAA
>CAZEIB010000474.1:0-1539 GCA_964511785.1 uncultured Oscillospiraceae bacterium | reverse complement strand
TTTTCTTCTTGGCTGTAGTGGTAGCGGTAGGAGTAGCAACAGTTTTTCTTTGAGGAGCTACAGTTACCTTAGTTTGGAACAAATGCTTTACTGTATCTTCTTGAATTAAATGAACCATTTCATCAAACATGTCATAGCTTTCCATACGATATTCTGTAACAGGGTCTTTTTGCCCATAAGCCCTTAAGCCAATTCCTTCACGGAGCCTATCCATGTTATCAATATGGTCCATCCATCTGGAGTCAACGGAAGATAATAAAATCACCCGTTCAAACTCTCGCATATCAATACCCATTTCTTGTAAAGAAAGTTCTCTTTGATGATAGAAACTTTGAGCTTTTTCACTTAAAAAGGTTTTTAATTCTTCTTTAGTAAAAGAAAGCAGAGTATTTTGATTTTCTTCATAAGTATTTGCAGGAATAAAAAGTTTTTCCAAATAAGCAAAAAGGCCCTTTAAATCCCAATCGATAGCATCTTCACCGCCACAGTATTGGTTAATAGCATCATCAATTAAAGTGGTAAGGGTGTTGTTTACAGTAGAACGCATATCTTCTCCTTGGAGAACTTGACGGCGTTGACCATAGATTACTTCCCGCTGCTGGTTCATTACATCATCATATTGCAATACATGGCGCCTAGCATCAAAATTTCGTCCTTCAATACGCCTTTGAGCAGATTCAATTTGTTTGGTTAAAAGTCCGGCTTCCATAGGCTGCTCATCATCCATGCCCAACCGTTCAATCATAGGCTGAATTCTTTCAGAACCGGAAATGCGCATTAAATCATCCTCTAAAGAGATGAAAAATTGAGTGGAACCGGGATCGCCTTGGCGACCGGAACGGCCTCTAAGTTGGTTATCAATACGGCGGCTTTCGTGGCGCTCAGTACCAATAATGTGTAGGCCTCCCACTTGTAAAACCCGATCGTGCTCAGCATCGGTGGTTTTTTTATAGTGATCAATCAACTCATGATAACGAACACGTGCTTGTAAAATATCGGTAGAGACGTTTTCGTTATGACCTGTGGCTTCTTCAATTATTTCAGGGTCATACTCTTCTTGACGCATGGTTCTTCTTGCCAAAAAATCGGGATTTCCACCAAGAAGAATATCTGTACCACGACCTGCCATGTTAGTAGCAATGGTTACAGCACTGTAATGACCTGCTTGAGCTACAATTTCAGCCTCTTTTTGGTGATGTTTAGCATTTAATACTTCGTGGGTAACTCCGCGCATTTTCAGCATGTGGCTAAGCATTTCACTGGTTTCAACAGAAACTGTACCAATTAACATGGGTTGTCCCGTTTCATGACGATGAACTACTTCTTCAATAACGGCATTAAACTTGCCTTTTTGATTTTTGTAAACCAAATCGTTTTGATCTTTACGTACAGAGGGCTTGTTAGTAGGCACCTGAACAACATCAAGAGCATAAATGCCTTGGAATTCATCTTCCTCTGTTTTAGCAGTACCGGTCATACCGGAGAGTTTTCTATACATTCTAAAGTAGTTTTGAAAAGTAATGGTGGCTAGGGTTTTAC
>CAZEIB010000473.1:0-1543 GCA_964511785.1 uncultured Oscillospiraceae bacterium | reverse complement strand
TCACATCCTCAAAACCAGAGGTCACTTTCTCTATTCTGATACCGGAGATTTCGAGTTAGGGAAACAATACGAAGCCGTATTCAACGATTTATCGCTCGCAGCTGAAGAAACACTAAGTATCATAATCCCACCAAGCCTCGCTGAACCTTGGCATCAAATTCTGACTGATCGAACCATCAGCAATTCCGTAAAACAAGCCAAACTTCTCGACTCACTTCAAACAAAAGATAAAAACGCAAAAAGCTTAGCCAAACTCCTAACCGGCTATGATACAAAATTTACAGATTTGTTTGGCGAGCAGTACAAAGAGGCTAGCCTTAAAAGTGTAAAACTGAGCAAATTAGAAGAAGAAGCCTTAGAGCAAGTCGAAAGCGTTCTGAGCGAAGAGCATTTCTCAATGGTCTTAATCGCCAGTTCTTTTTACAATCTGGTCAGGCTTGAAGCACTGCTCCAGGGTGCGGATTCTCTTTCACAAACAAAGATTAATATTTACCAGAAGCATGCTACAGATCTCAAAAAACTCAAAGCTTTATTCAAAAAATATTGTCCTGAGGATGCTTATAAACGATTCTTCTCAGTTTCTGAGAAAGGGCTTTTTAATTACACAGCATATTCCGGACATCTAATGAAGAATAAAAGAAAACTTCCGGTTGTTGAAAAATGTGATAAAGAAAAATTCACCGAATATCTCAAAAAGTTCCTCAATGGGCTTCCCGAAAAAGCCAAAAAGTCGCAAGACTATCAAGATATCGTCAACGAAATTGAAGTTGGCAGTTTTTTGCCAAAAATCACTGATAAAGACAACAGCCTGATTCCGCACCAACTTCACCAGGCTGAATTGAAGAAAATTTTAGATTCTGCTTCGACCTACCTTCCTTTCTTAAACAAGCAAGGACAAAATGGCTACACCTACCGCCAAATGGTCAAATTAATTTCTGATTTCAAAATCCCATACTATGTTGGTCCATTAAACCCAACCCATTCTGTTAAAGACAATCCTAATTCAAGTTCACACCATGCCTGGCTTACCAAATTGAGCAACGAACCAGTCCGTCCCTGGAATTTCAACCGTGTAATTGATATCGAACAATCTGCCACAGACTTTATCGCCAATATGACCAACAAATGCAGCTATCTGATTGGAGAAGACGTCTTGCCAAAAGACTCCCCAGTCTATGCCAAATATAGCATCCTGAATCTGCTCAATGTTGTCACGGTTAAGTCTCAACCTTTGCAACACCTCTAAAGCAAGAAATTTTCGAATATTTCTTCCTAAATCCAAACCGAAAGATTAAGCTAACCAAAAAACGCCTTGCAGAATTTATTCAAGCTAAAACCGGTGAAATAGTCAGCGATTCTGACATCGAAGGGATGGATCTTGAAATCCCAGGTGATATGAAAGCCGAGCTTGCCATTGAACGAATTGCAACGGGAAAACTCAGCATGGAAGAAAAAGAAATGCTCGTCCGCCTGATTACCGTCTTTCCTGATTCGCCGAAAATGATTTCAAATCGAATCAAGAGCGATTTAGGCGATAAGCTCT
>CAZEIB010000472.1:0-1546 GCA_964511785.1 uncultured Oscillospiraceae bacterium | reverse complement strand
GGGGTCATTTTTACAGCACCTGTACCAAAGTTTTTATCTACATAGTCGTCTGCAACTACGGGAATTTCTCGGTTCATTAAAGGCAGTATTAAAGTTTTCCCAACTAAATCTTTATAGCGTTCGTCTTCAGGATTTACAGCAACTCCCGTATCTCCTAGCATCGTTTCCGGTCGAGTGGTTGCAACAACTACACTATGTTTTCCGTCTTTAGAATCATAACGAATATGCCATAAATGAGAATCCTGTTCTTCAAATTCTACCTCCGCATCGGAAAGGGCAGTTAAGCAAACAGGGCACCAGTTGATGATACGATTTCCTTGATAAATTAAGCCCTTTTCATACAAACGTACAAACACTTCATTAACAGCTTTGTTAAGGCCTTCGTCCATTGTAAACCGTTCTCTGGACCAATCACAACTGGCACCTAAACTGCGTAACTGCGTCGTAATTCTCCCACCATATTCTTCTTTCCATTCCCAAGCTTTTTGTAAAAACTTTTCTCTGCCCAGGTCTTCTTTAGTAAGTCCTTGGGTAGCTAATTCCTCTACAATTTTAACTTCTGTGGCAATAGAAGCATGATCTGTCCCCGGTAGCCACAAAGTAGGGTCCCCTTTCATTCTATGGTATCTGGTGGGAATATCTTGTAATACACAGTCAATAGCATGTCCCATATGTAATTGGCCGGTAATGTTGGGTGGTGGCATCATAATTGTAAATGGCTTTTTCCCTTTTTCAGGTTTTGCAATAAAAGCCCCTTCTTTTTCCCATTGGTTATATAAATTTTTTTCCATTTCTTTTGGATTGTAGGTTTTTTCCATTTCCATACGCTTCCTCCTAAATAATATTAAAGATGAGTAATCCGCCAAAAATAACAAGTACAAGCCCTATTAACTGGAAGATTACTTTGTTTTTTTGGACATTTTCTTCTTTAGAAAATTTAATAGAAAGTTTTTTTGATCCGTAGTTAAATATTGCTCCAACAATCATTAAAACAGCTCCCAATAAATGAGTTTTATTTATACTAACAAGTAGAGCCTTCATCAAAAAACCTCATTAAAACCTTATTAACAGTAAACAGAAAAACGGGCTACTACGTCCAAAAGGACGGAGTAACCCGTGGTACCACCTTCATTTGCAATAATACCTATTGCCTCAAACGCTATATCAGGCGCACCTGGATGAAAATCATCTTCCTCAAAAGCTACCTTCAGTTTCTATATCAATGTGAAATCTTACAGCCGGAAATTTCACTCTCTTAAAAGCTAGTAAACTTACTCTTCTTTTTCATCGGAAAGTAATGGAGAAAAAAGCTCATATTATTGAGCTTTTTTGTCGGCATTTATTTCAATTACCTGTCTGCCATTGTAGGTGCCACAGTGCTTACAAACCCGATGTGACAGCTTCATTTCATGACATTGCGGGCACTCCGCAATTGCTGGCATGTTTAACTTCCAGTTGCTGGCACGGCGACTATCGCGACGAGCCTTGGATACCTTCCCCTTTGGTACAGCCATGGTTACACCCCCTCATCCTGATTAAGCAGTTG
>CAZEIB010000471.1:0-1547 GCA_964511785.1 uncultured Oscillospiraceae bacterium | reverse complement strand
CTTGAAAGTGCTGATGCTAAAATTTATGCGACTTATTACACCACTAGAAAAGATAATCTTTGGGCTAAGGCCAACCCTGATGAAGTACAACAGTGTTATATTATGACGGGTTTTCATATGGCCCAAGAAAAAACATTAACAATTTCTCTTATGAAGGGGATTTCGCCTGAATTAATGAGCCCAAATACTTTTGATGATATTACCCGATGGTGGGAAGTGATTGATCGCACCACAGGAGAGGTGGTTTCGCCAAAAAACTGGTATTATAGCAATGAAACTGGTTTGGTAACCATTGAAAACTGTACAACTTATCATGAATATACAGTAAGTTTTTTGGCTTATTTAATTTGGGATCCAGTACATATGTATAATGCGGTAATTAATGACTGGAAAGATTTTGAACATCAAATTACCTTTGATGTAAGACAGCCTAAAACCAAGGAACATTCGAAAAAAAGGTTAAGAGATTTTTTGAAAAATAATCCCCATGTGGATGTGGTGCGTTTTACTACTTTTTTTCACCAATTTACCTTGGTATTTGATGAATTAAAAAGAGAAAAATATGTAGATTGGTATGGCTATTCTGCCTCGGTAAGCCCTTATATTTTGAAGGCGTTTGAAAAAGAAGTAGGCTATCCTTTTAGAGCAGAATATATTGTAGATCAGGGCTATTACAACAGCCAATACCGTATACCGTCAAAAGAATATAAAGATTTTATGGCTTTTCAGCGTAGAGAAGTAGCTGCTCTTGCTAAAGAATTGGTGGATATCACCCATCAAGAAGGGCGAGAAGCCATGATGTTTTTAGGGGACCACTTTATAGGTACGGAACCTTTTATGGATGAATTTAAATCCATTGGCTTAGATGCTGTAGTAGGGAGTGTAGGAAACGGATCTACCTTAAGGCTTATTAGTGATATTCCGGGGGTGGAGTATACAGAAGGACGTTTTCTACCTTACTTTTTCCCTGATACTTTTCATGTTGGAGGTAACCCTGTAAAAGAGGCAAAAGAAAATTGGGTAACTGCAAGACGGGCTATTTTACGCAAACCTATTGATCGTATTGGTTACGGAGGCTATTTAAAGCTGGCACTGGAATTTCCAGATTTTGTGGAATACATTAAGGAAGTGGCTGATGAGTTTAGAACCTTATATGATAATATTTACGGAACAGTTCCATATACTTTTAAAAAAGTAGCAGTACTTAATGCTTGGGGGAAAATGCGTAGCTGGGGCTGCCATATGGTTCACCATGCTTTATATCAAAAACAGAATTATTCCTATGCTGGAATTATTGAAGCTTTAGCAGGTGCACCTTTTGATGTTTCCTTTATTAGTTTTGATGATTTGCTGGAAAAAGAAAATCTATTAAATGATATTGATGTAGTGATTATGGTTGGAGATGGCGACACAGCCCATACCGGTGGCTATTATTGGGAAAACCCCCAAATTGTTGAAATAATGCGAAAATACGCCTATCAAGGAGGAGGGCTAATAGGGGTAGGAGAACCTTCCGGCCATCAATGGCAAGGGCATTACTTACAATT
>CAZEIB010000470.1:224-1549 GCA_964511785.1 uncultured Oscillospiraceae bacterium | reverse complement strand
GGTTATACTAAGTATGACGGAATGATTGATGTGGCTCTTTTGGAACATTCGGTACGTGAAGACTTGAATGCAAATGCGAAGCGTGTATCTGCTGTGTTGCATCCGATTAAATTGATTTTAACTAACTATCCTGAAGGACAAACAGAGTATCTGGAAACACCGAATAATCCGGAGCGTCCTGAAGATGGTACCCACCAAATAGCTTTTACCAGAGAGTTGTATATTGAAAGAGACGACTTTATGGAAGATGCGCCCAAGAAGTATTTCCGCTTGACTCCGGGTAAAGAGGTACGCCTGAAAAGTGCTTATATCGTAGCTTGTACCGGCTTTAAAAAGGATGAGGATGGAAAGGTGACGGAGGTGTATGCTGAATATCTTCCCGACACGAAGAGCGGTATGCCAAACAGCGGACGCAAAGTGAAAGGAACAATTCATTGGGTATCTGTTGAGCATAGCTTGCCTGCTGAGGTGCGCTTGTATGACCGCTTATTTACGAAAGAGGATCCTTCTGAAGATAAGGAGGTTGACTTTGTAGAACTGCTTAATCCGGATTCTTTGGAGGTGCTTACCGAGTGCCGTGTAGAAGAAGAACTGGCTACGGCTAAACCTTATGATCACTTTCAGTTTCAACGGACAGGTTACTTCAACCTGGATCCTGACAGTAAGGATGGTCAGCTGATTTTTAATCGCACAGTATCTCTGAAAGATACGTGGAGTAAGGTGAAAGCTAAAAACTAAAAGCTGTATTTATAGGAAAAGAATGCAAAAGAAAAAGATTGCTAGGTTTATAGCTGATTGTAAAACCGGCGGAAGTCCTTATTTAAGTATGGAGGACTTATCGGATATGCTTGAGTATCTGATTGAAAACAGTTCGGAAGGATCAGATCAGGATGACTTAAATACATCTTCAGAGTGGTATAAGCTGATGAGAGATTATGCGCTGTCAGTTTATCCTGCTGATGCAGAAATTGATGCAAAACTTTGCCGACTAGCCATTACCTTCTCTGATTTAGAAACGCTGGATGCACTGTTAACGCTGCATCAGTATGATGACGATGATGAATTTAAAGTTGTTAAAGCAGAGTTCCTCCTGAAAGTAGACAAAATCTCTGAACTGAATGCGTATGTAGCAGCTTTAGAGGAAGAGGGAAGTGCGGATATGGAGCTTCTCTATGAGCGGGTCGGTATGTATAGTGTGGTACTAGACAAGATGCGCTTTGCTTATAAGTGGTTGAAGAAAGGAACAGCGCTTTTCCCGAAAAATGAGCTATTGGCAGATGAATATGCCGGGGTTTTACAGTACATGGGTGCTATTGACGAGGCTA
>CAZEIB010000470.1:0-214 GCA_964511785.1 uncultured Oscillospiraceae bacterium | reverse complement strand
TTGAAGTGTTTGACAGACTCCTTTCTCTCAATCCTTTTGATGCTATTTATTGGTTGTCTATTGGCAAACTCTATGCCGTGAAAGGTGATTATGAGTTGGCAATCGAAGCTTTCGACTTTGCCTTATCGTGCAACTCAGACCATGAGCTTGATACAGAACTATTGGTCTTGAAGATGTTCTGTCTCTTCTTGAATAACTCATATCAGCAGACGAT
>CAZEIB010000469.1:0-1550 GCA_964511785.1 uncultured Oscillospiraceae bacterium | reverse complement strand
TTGAAGCCTTAAAACCAATACTACCAGTTTTCCTAACCTATCTACTGAGCTTTATTTATATCGGAATTTATTGGAACAACCATCATCATTTGCTTCAAGCTGTTAATAAAGTAAATGGTAAAATCTTGTGGGCAAACTTAAATTTATTGTTTTGGCTTTCGCTTTTTCCATTTGCAACAGATTGGATGGGAAAAAATTATTTTGAAGCTAATCCAGCAGCAATTTATGGTTTGGTACTGTTTATGGCGGCAGTGGCATTTAAGATTATGGTATATTGTGTAATACAGAACGAAGGTGAAAATTCGAGTATTGGCAAAGTTTACAGCAATGATAAAAGAATGAATTTATCTCTACTATTGTATTTTACAGGTGTTGTGTTATCTTTCTTTTCCCCCATTATAAGCCTTTTGATATATTTGGGTGTTGCGCTCATGTGGATTGTACCCGACCCTAGAATTGAAAAAACTTTAAAAGAATAAGACGTTAGGAATATTGAAAGTTTATGGAGTCAAAAAATAAACTCGAGAAAAAGTTAGCGATTTCAATTAATTAGATTCACTTGTAAAACCTTTTTCTAAAGGTAGTGTTTTTAGCATAAATAAAGGTAAAGAAACTGATTTTTTCCATATCCATCACGTAATTAAAATAGACTTAAATATATAAGATTATGAATAAAATATTAGGACTGCATCACATTACTGCGATTGCGAGTGATGCTCAACGTAATTATGACTTTTACACTAAAACTCTAGGTTTTCGCTTGGTCAAGAAAACCGTTAATTTTGACGATCCCGGGACCTTTCATTTCTACTTTGGAGATGAAGTAGGTACTCCTGGGACGGTATTAACCTTCTTCCCTTGGGCAAATATGAGTCAAGGAAGAAATGGTGCTGGTATGGCCACAGAAATTGGCTATTCTGTATCCAAAGAAGGTTTAGATTTTTGGAAAGCTCGTTTAGAAAAACTCAACATCAGTTACAGTATCAGTGAAAGGTTCGGAGAAAAACAAATTGCTTTTCAAGACCCTGATGGATTGTGGCTCAGTTTAATTGAAACGAAACACAAAGATGAGCGAAAGGGCATGGAAACAGCTGAAGTAAAAGCCGATGTTGCGATCAAAGGATTCCATACGGTTACATTAACTTTGAATAATATCAAAGCTAGTGCTACAATCTTAACCGAGGTTTTTGGTTATAAACAGATTGACCAGAAAGATAATTTATACCGCTATCAAACTGATACTATAGAAAATGCGGCAATAATAGATTTATTGGAAATGCCACTTACCCCAAGAGGTGTAAATGCAGGAGGCACCAATCACCATATCGCATTCCGTGTAAAAGATGAAGAGGACTTGATGGCGATTAGAGAAAAAATTGTGGCAAGGGGTCTTCACATCACTGAGAAAATAAACCGAGACTATTTCTTTTCGCTTTACTTCCGTGAACCAGGTGGCGTACTGTTTGAAATTGCGACTGATAATCCAGGATTTGCAACAGACGAAACGGTAGAAAACCTAGGAAGCTCGCTACAACTACCCAATCAACATG
>CAZEIB010000468.1:216-1557 GCA_964511785.1 uncultured Oscillospiraceae bacterium | reverse complement strand
GGAATTGACCCAATAGCCGCCATTCGTGAATTGGGCGATGCCATTTATTTTTTCCATGCCAAAGACACGAAAATTGATGCTATTAACACTGCCAAAAATGGCGTGCTAGATACCAAGCATTATGGCGATGAGCTTAACCGTAGTTGGATTTTTCGCTCTGTTGGTTATGGGCATGACTATCAATTGTGGAAAGATATCGTAAGCACCTTGCGAATGGTTGGCTATGACGATTTTCTATCTATTGAACACGAAGATAATTTAATGAGTAGTAACGAAGGTTTGCAAAAAGCCATTTCTTTCTTAAAAGAAGTTCTAATTTTTGAAGAAGTAGGCGCCATGTATTGGGCATAACTCTATAAAAAAGAACCGATTTTCTTATCGGTTCTTTTTTATTTCAATTTATTATTCTTCCATTTTCAATCCTAAAAAACCTGCCATAATTTCCGCTACTTCTAGAGCTTCTTTTTGAGTGGCCATTTCACAAAACACCCGTATTCTAGGTTCCGTACCACTAAAGCGGGCAATAATCCAACCACCATTTTTAAAGTATACTTTGCAACCATCTAAGTAAGATACTTTTTCTATTTCAATGGGAAATACCGGTAGTTTCTTATCTATCATTAACAGTTGATTTAATTTTTCTTTTTCATTTTCTTCAAAGGGCCAATCAAATTCTGCCATATAGGTTTGTCCAAAAGTTTTATATAAGTTTTTAACAATTTGGCTTAGTTTTTCTCCTGTAACAGCCATCATTTCTACTAACAAAGTAGCTGCATATATTCCATCTTTTCCTTGAATATGCCCTCTAACTGTCAGACCACCGGAAGATTCTCCACCAATAATAGCATTATGTTCTTCCATTGCAGCAGAAATATGCTTAAATCCTACGGGTACTTCGTAACACTCTTCTCCAAAGGCTTCTGCTACTTTATCTAACATATGGGTTGTTGCAATATTTCTTACAGCTGGGCCTTTCCATCCTTTATAGCGTAATAAATAGTAATACAATAGCACCAATATTTCATTGGGATGAATAAATATTCCTTTATCGTCTATAATCCCTATTCTATCAGCATCTCCATCGGTTGCAATCCCAATATCTGCTTTTCCTTCCAATACGGCTGCTTTTAATGCACCAAGGGTTTCTACATTAGGTGCAGGCAAACGACCTCCAAATAATGTATCATGCCTTTCATGAATCACATCCACATCACAGCGGGCGGTTAACAAAATCGTTTGAAGGGAAGTTTTACTTACTCCATACATAGGGTCTATAATAGCTCGAAGGTTTCTAGATCGAATAGCATCCATATTTATTCCACGAATAATGGCATCAATATA
>CAZEIB010000468.1:0-206 GCA_964511785.1 uncultured Oscillospiraceae bacterium | reverse complement strand
TTGAGGATTTATTTCTTCCACTATGCCTTTTCTAACTGCTTGAAGGTAGGTAATGGCTTTAATTTCTTCTTTTTTTATAGTAAGGCAAGCGGCTTGTAATTGACTTGTTACCTCTTCATTGGCATCTTTTCCGCCCTTGGTAAAAAGCTTTACTCCATTATATAGTGCCGGATTATGGCTTGCAGTAACAGCCATTCCATAGGGCA
>CAZEIB010000467.1:0-1559 GCA_964511785.1 uncultured Oscillospiraceae bacterium | reverse complement strand
ATGATTGCTTTACCGTAGGGGAAACGGTAATGGTAGATGTGGAAGAGGCCAGAGAACTATGCGAGCCTGAACGTAAGGAATTGGATATGGTTTTCTATTTTGACCATTTAGAAGTGGATAGAAGAATTGCCCGTTATGTTCCTAAAAAATTCAAAGCGAAAAAATTGTTGGAAGTAATTACCAAATGGCAAAAGGGTTTAACATGGAATGCCCTTTATTGGGAGTGCCACGATCAACCTCGAATTGTTTCCCATTACGGTGATGACGGTTCTTACTGGGAAGAAAGTGCCAAACTATTGGCAACCATGCTTTTTACTTTAAAGGGCACTCCTTTTATTTATCAAGGGCAGGAAATTGGCATGACCAATTTTGATTTTACCGATATTAGCCAAGTGAATGATGTAGAAACCCATAACATTAACCGTATGGCAAAAAAATTCGGTATGCCGAAAAAACTAAGGTGGAAGTGGCTTAAAATATCTTCAAGAGACAATGCCAGAACCCCTATGCAGTGGTCAAAGGAAAAGGGAGCAGGTTTTACCACTGGTATCCCTTGGCTTAGAATTAATCAAAACCATAGCTATATTAACTATGAAGAACAACAAAAGCGGGAAGATTCTATATTGTATCACTATAAAAAAATGATTGAACTTCGCAAAAATAGTAATACTTTAAAATATGGAGATTTTATTCCTCTTGACTGTAAAGACCCGGTGATTGCCTACAAACGGATGGGAGAAAAGGAAGAATATACCGTTTTACTAAATTTTTCTGATAAAAAACAAGAAGTGCCCTTTGTGGGAGACTTGATTATAACCAATACCGCTCGAAATAACTTTCATGGAGTTTTAGATCCTTGGGAAGCGGTGATATTGAAAAAAGAGGTGTAAAGGAGGGGGGAAGTTGATTGACTATAAAGAAAAGGTGTTTAAGCTGTCCACAAAAAATACCAGCTATTGGTTTCATATTACTTCTTTTGGTCACTTAGAACAAATTTACTATGGTAGAAAATTGCCAAAAGATCAGGGTATTGAACCGTTGCTGTTAAAACGCACAGCCATGTTAGGCAGCTCTGTGGCCTATAAAGAGGAAGACCAAACTTACTCTTTAGACAAAATCTGTTTGGAATGGTCGGGAATCGGTAAAGGAGATTACCGTAATGCTCCTTGTGAAATTAAAATGCCCGATGGAACCTATACCACAGATTTTATCTATCAGAGCCATGAAAAGTTTAAAGGTTTTCATCCTCCCGAGGGATTGCCTGTAGCTTATGGGAAAGAAGAAGAAGTGGAAACTCTCAAAATGACTTTGATAGATGAAAGCAATCAAGTAGAATTGAATTTATACTATAGCGTATATGAAAAAACCAATGTAATTACCAGGCGCACAATTATAAAAAACAAAAACCAAAAACCTTTGGTTATTAAAAAAGCCTTAAGCTTGTCTTTAGATATGCCTAATGATTGTTATGACATGGTTACCTTTAATGGCGGTTGGATTAAAGAAGGACATAAACAAAGGCAAAAAATCGGTTATGGATTATATGTCAATTCTTCCAC
>CAZEIB010000466.1:0-1560 GCA_964511785.1 uncultured Oscillospiraceae bacterium | reverse complement strand
AAAGCTAGTAAGAAAGAAGGAATTCCTACAAACAAGCTACTAATTAAGGTCATTTGTATAGGCTCAAATGGATATTGCATAGGCAAAAACAAAAGAAAAAAAGCCAGCAATGCTGAGAATAAAGTTTTCACCAAAAACAAAGATGCCGTTCGGCCAATGTTGTTAATCACCCTTCTGCCTTCCATAACTACTTGAGGCAAAGCGCCGAAGCCTCCATTTAACAACACAATTCGCGATATTTTTTCTGCCGCACTTGCTCCTCCTGCCATGGCAATGGAACAATCGCAAACTTTTAAAGCAGGTACATCATTTACTCCGTCTCCCATCATGGCTACCGTATATCCTTGCCCTTTTAAAGCTTTTATTAACTGTTTTTTCTGTTCTGGCCCTACCCTACCAAACACTCGGTTGGTCAAGGCAACTTCACTAATTCCTTCTTCTTTTAAAGTGGTCATATCAACGGCCTTTTCCGCACCGGGCATATTCAGTTTTTTACCAATTAAAGATACGGTTTTGGGATCATCTCCTGAAATAATACAAATTTCCACCCCTTCTTTTGTAAAGAAATCTATGGTTTCCTTTGCATCATCTCTTAGTTCATCATATAAAAGTATAAGGCCCAAAGGGACTAGTTTTTCTGGTAATTCTTTTTCTCTAAAGAAGTTTTTACTATATGCCACCATTAGTATTCTATAGCCCTCTAAAACATATTTTTCGATCTTTTTTTGCAATTCTTCTTCCACACCTTGGGGAAATATAAAGTTAGAAGCCCCCATTACAAAGCTACCAACCCCCTCTTTATACACTCCGCTATATTTACGCATAGAAGAAAAGGGAATTTTTTGTTGATAAACTTGGTTTTTATAAGCTGTAAAATACTTATCCAAGGCCTGAAAAGTAAGGTTGTAATCTTGTAATCCTCCTAACAAATGCCCCATTGCCTCATTTATTTCATCTTCTCTGTTTTTATAAGGTATTACTTCAGAAACCGTCATTTTCCCTTGGGTAAGGGTACCGGTTTTATCCACACACAGCATATTTACCCTAGCTAAAGATTCAAGGGCATAAATGTCTTGGGCAAGGGCATTTTTTTTGCTAAGCTTCACCACTCCTACAGTTAAGGCTAAGCTGGTTAAAAGCATTAGCCCTTCAGGAATCATACCTATCATGGCTGCTACAGAAGAAGGGACTGCATCGCTAAAGGGAAGTTTTAGGAAAAACAACTGCTTTAAAAACAATAAAATTCCCACAGGAAATAAAATGGTAGACATGGCTTTAATCAGTTTTTCCATATCCATCATTAATTCACTTTTAGGGCTTTGAATATTTTTAGCGGATAAGGTGATTTTTGCTCCATAAGATTCTGCCCCTACTTTGGTCACTTTCATGTACAGGGTACCTTCCTGTAAAAAACTGCCTGATAAAAGGCTGTCTCCTGTTTTTTTGTCAACAGGATCACTTTCTCCCGTCAGTAAAGATTCGTTAACAGCCCCTTGACCGCCAGCTACCTCCCCATCTACTGTTAGCTGATCCCCTTGAAAAACCACCAATAAGTCCTCC
>CAZEIB010000465.1:0-1565 GCA_964511785.1 uncultured Oscillospiraceae bacterium | reverse complement strand
TGTATTGGACACTTGAATTAGCTTCGAAACTGGAAGATGCCCCATGGCCAGCTACTAAAGATGAACTTATTGATTTTGCTCAGCGCTCTGGCGCTCCCATGGAAGTGGTAGAAAACCTGCAAGAGATAGAAGATGAAGGGGAAGTATTTGAATCAATTGAAGATATATGGCCCGATTACCCAAGTAAAGAGGATTTCTTCTTTAATGAAGATGAATATTAACAACGGTAGTTTTATAAAATAAGCCACTTAGAGAAACTTGATTCAGTTTGCATCCATTGTTTTTGGATATAAATGAACAATTAAAAAAGAATATAACAAAACCTGCTGATGAACATCTGCGGGTTTTTTGTTACGGTTTATTCTTTGAAATCCGCCTTTTTCAAGAACTAAATCTATTACTTAAAAAAGCCCCATAGCTCAGTTCTTCACTCTATCCTCTTGCCACAATAAAAATATATGGAATCAAAAAAAAAGAATTTCAAATTACTCTTATCTGCTATCACATCTTCCTTCATACCTCCCCAGCCAGACAGTTGTATTTAGCATCCAATTCTAAACAAATGTTTAATCTTGCAAAATGTATTCGGTCATCTTTTGACACAACTTTTTCAAAACATTTTGTATGCCTACAAAATGTTTTAAACAGTTGAAACTTCCATCCACGGCCTACAAAATGTTTGAAATCACATTATTTCCCTTTTGTAACCAATTTATTAGACAATCCCCTCGTAAAAATCCAATCTGAGACATAAAATTCTCTTTTCATCAGTTCTTTTTCCAATCCCAAGATGATTCTACTCCTTTCACAGCTTTTTTTTCAATATGAGTCCTAAAATGAGCCATTTTGGCGATTCGAAACATTTTGTAGGGCTAAGATTACGTTTTCAACTGTTGTTCGTCCGATTGTAGGCATACAATTTAATTTCCAACTGTTTTACAATGCATTTTGTAGTGATTTGTAAAAAACAAGCACTTATTTTTTACAAATTGACATTTGAGGAAAGATGAAAATAATGCAAGTTTCAGAATAAAGCTTCTCGTGATAGAAGAAAGCATAGCTTTTTCAAGAAAGTTTGAGGCCAAGTTTCAATGCACAACCATTAAACACCCGTCAAAGCAGTCAATAAAAAGACTCATTATTAGCAACCTTTAACTTCGAGTTTGTAAAACGCATATCATCATATAAAAACAACGGTAGTTTGAACAGATTGCATTGTCAATTTGTTGATAAGCAAGCAATCTTGAGCAAAGCAGATAAAGAGAGCTTTGAGGTCTTAATTTATTGTATTTCTCACCCTCACAATAAGCCCCCTCGTAACTGACTATTGCCACAAGAAAATTACTCATTTGTATTATAATACTATATCTTTGATATAAACAAATACAGATAACTGCTCTTTGGTGCAAACAGAGTAAGCATGTTATTGGGAAATTGATAAACCAAAAAAAAGAAATAATATATGTTTGATTTAATTATCATTGGCGGTGGTCCGGCCGGTTACGTAGCAGCTGAGCGCGCAGGTAGCAAAGGATTGAAAGTTGTTTTATTTGAAAAGAAAACAA
>CAZEIB010000464.1:347-1568 GCA_964511785.1 uncultured Oscillospiraceae bacterium | reverse complement strand
TCTTAAAAAATAATCAATACCATATTTAGGGGTTAAGGATTTCACAGTTCCTACAACAAATGAATTATCATTTTCTTTCCGAGTCCTTTTAAGTGGACTGAAAAGGTTCATATCCACTCCAAAGGGAGTTACCCTGATATCTTTAGATGTATATTTTTTTGTTTCCTCGGCCATCGCACGGCTTGTAGAGAACAACACATCTGCTTTTGAAAGACTATATTCCAGAAGTTTTCTGTGTAAAATACTTTTTTGAGGGAAATCATAAACATCTGCTCCCCATACAGATAATATATAGCCTTGATATCCTGATAAAGCAACCGCTGCACCATAGCTTGTTGCATAATGTACATTCACTATATCGGGTTTAATTTGATTAATTAATTTTAATATTTTTTTTGCTTGGAATAGATACTTAATTTTCCCTAAATCGTTTCCTCTAACATTTGTTTTTGTATTAATAAAGTATACATCCGCTCCATCTATTTGATTTGGAGTAAAAGAGATAACACTAACTTTAAATCCTTCATCTAAAAAATATTGGCACCATTTTTTTGTATGATGACTACCTGCATCTGAAACAAAACATATTTTTTTCATATTATTTCCAAACCTCTATGATCCTTTCATAGACCGATATATTATGTAATTATATCATGAATAATATAATTATTAATAATCGTTGAATTGAATCAAAATAAATGTCATGTTTTTATCTCCTGAAAGGTATGGTTCAGTTACATTTTGGGGGTTCAATTCGTATCATTGTTTTACAATTTATTATACACTATCGTTTTTATAAAACAGATTATATTCGAGGTTTATATGTCTTTATCTATACCAAAACTATTCTCAACAGTAAATCATTTCGTGTTGATAGTTCCTCAAAAAATTCGACTTATTTTCACAGCATCATTATATACATTTTTAACAGTTCTATTTGCACTAGGTCCAATCTCTTGAATACTTCCTCCTTTTCTATATACTTATTTTAACTATTATGTCGTGTTTATTTATATAGTAACTTGTATTCTAGCATGTGAAAAAATTCATCTTTTAAGTTTTAAAAACAATAACTTTTTTTGATTAGTGTTCTATTCGGATTATCAATGTTTCTTTCCGATTTGATCAATGCATCAAAAAGCTTCTTTTTTCAAGCTTTGATCTTTGCTATATTGCTACTAATAAGTTGGTTCGTTCTATCTATAAAAGAAAATTATTTGT
>CAZEIB010000464.1:0-337 GCA_964511785.1 uncultured Oscillospiraceae bacterium | reverse complement strand
CAAATATGAGTTACGGTTCATTTTTACTCAATACAAATGGATTAGCTCAAGCAGTTTTACCACATATAGCGAGTTTATTTTATTTAGTTCTTAAGGTTCCTAAAGAGAAGAACTTTAAAGCGTGTCTTGAGCTTATTTTCTATATTATAACTTTAGGTATAGGTATTGCACTTATCTTGCTTTCGAAAAGTCGAACAGGTTTTGTGGCAACTTTTCTTATGTTTTTAGGGTTTATTGTATATACTCTTGTTATCGAAAAAAAATCTTTTCTGGCTGACTTTTTCTATTATAAGCTTTTTCATATGTCCTCTCTCCCATCTGTTTTCCTTAGAAAATA
>CAZEIB010000463.1:0-1569 GCA_964511785.1 uncultured Oscillospiraceae bacterium | reverse complement strand
AACCCCTTCATTTATGGATACTTTTGGTGCATAAGTAATTATCTTTTGCCACTGGTTGTTTTGGCATACAGCCTTAGTTAATTCTATTGTACAAATAGTTTCTTCAGGATTAATAAGCTTTGCAATAAAGGTGTTTTTATAAAACAGACTGATGCGAAGGCTGCCATAGCCTGTGGTTAGCACTATTTCTCCATTTTCGTCTGTAAGTATTTTTGCAATGGAGTCAAATTTGGCATAATTTAGTAGTTCAAAGGTAACCAAAATATTTTTTACAGGTTTTCCTTTATTGAGTACTGTAACCCTTAATTTTTTAGTATCGCTATAGCGATATAATTGATTTAACTGAACACTATTGCCAAAGGAATCAATGGTTTCTTCATTTTCAGGTGTAAGACCAAAACTTCTGCTGTGTATTAGCATGGCTCTAGCAGCACTTTGGGTAAACCAGCCACGGTTTAGCTCTTCTTCCGGCTCGCAGGCACCCAAGTATTGCCATTTTCCATCACAGTACACTTCCACCCAGGCATGGTTATCATCAGTATGAGCCCAAAGAGGGGCATATACCTGGCGGCTGGGAATACCTACGATGCGAAGGGCATGAACCGCAAAAGTGGATTCTTCCCCGCAGCGACCTTTTGCCGCTTTTAAAACTGTTAGTGCAGGAGCTGTTCGTTCATCACTTGACATGTAGGAGGCTTCCTCACAGCACCAATAATTTACTTCGATAACAGCCTGTTTTGTGCTTAACCCTTGAACCCTTTGATGAATAAGGTCAAAAAGGATTTTTCTACAAGGCTCTAATCTTTCATTGTTTACCCTTGGCTGAAAAACATATTCCACAACAATTTCTATAGGTATATTCTTTAAAAATGGGCTGATGCGATAAAGCATCAGTCCATGATGTACATAGTCTAGTAAAGTTTTGCAGGTGTTTAAGTTGTTATAGTCAGATAGGGGTAAGGACGCCAGCAGATAATTGAAAACCTCTGTTTCTTCGCCAAATAAAGCTTCTCTTTGTTTTTGATAAATAACGTTAATAGAGCTTATTGCTTTATCTTCCAAAACAGCTAATTTTTCTGTTGACCAGCGAATCATTTTATCTGTTAGCATGTTAGTTTATGTCCTCCAACACTTTTTTTACTGCTATAATTTTATTAGGATCGCACTCCCAACGTTCAAACTCGCTCATTCCCTTAATACCCATATATACTTCTTTTCTTCTAAATTTCATAGGGCTTTGTTTAATAATATTGCCCGATAGGTGAAAGGCTGTAACCTTGGTTTTTTCGTAAATTTCTACGATGTTTTGGCTGTTTACCCCACCACCGGGTATGATTTGGATGGTACCGGCGTTTTCCTTAAGCCAACGAATCATTTCCACGCCTAAAAAGGCACTACTTCGTTGCCCTGAGGTGAGTATAGCGGTAATTCCTAAAGCTTTTGCTTCTTCTAAGGTTTTTTTTCCATTTTGGGTTACATCAAAAGCCCTGTGTAAAGTAAAATTCATTCCTATGGCAGCTTCTTTTAATGCTGTCATTTTTCCTATATCAAGGTTTCCGTCGGCCGTTA
>CAZEIB010000462.1:0-1570 GCA_964511785.1 uncultured Oscillospiraceae bacterium | reverse complement strand
CTATCAATTACAGGGGTGCCCTTCATAGCACCATTGCTGCCATAAGCTTGATCATCTCGCCCATTTATCAGCATTAGTTCTTCATGATCGATTAAGTTATACAAGCGGTATCCGATTTTTCCTGTTCCCTTTTTCAGTTTACTAATTCCTTGACCTACTGAAAGTAAAGGATAACTGTTTGGATGAACGGAAATAGAGCTTCGTAGAGGATACCCTGTTTCAATAGGCTCTCGAGTTAACTGCCCATCTTCAATGTCTATAAAATATATTTTCCCGTCTTGAGCACCTATAATGGCCTCTGTTAATCCTGTTTTATCTGCTTTTTCTTCTTTGATTTTCATCATTTCGCGAATTTGCTTTGGCCATTTTACAATTGCTGGTTGCCCTGTCCAATAAACACCTGAATAACTGTCTAAGCTTCCTATAGGAACGCTCCAAAGGATATTCATTTTTTCACTTTCAACATCTACAAAACCAAAAGAAGCATTTTGCCTAAAAGGCCCACCCCTAAAGGTAAGAACGCCATTGTCAAATTTCCCGTATTCATCGGGGTTTTTCATTTGAATTTCTTTTGTTCTGGCATAGCTGTTTATGCTTTTATTTCCATCATATACTTTAGTTGTAAGGCCAATTTGGTCTGGATTAGTTCCTTCTACTGCTCCTGCCAGCATATAGGGCATTGGGGTGTTGGTAGGTTGAGGAACTACTGTTGGCTCCGGTACATTTGTAGGCGCCGCTGTTGGCTCTGGGCTTACAGTGCTTTCCTCAGGTTCTTCCTTTTGCCCTTTTTCATCAACAAACTGAACAGGCTGTCCCTCGGCTTCATTTGCGCTCAGTTTTTCCTTTGAATCCTCGTCAAATTTAATTTTTTCTTCGCCTTGTGATTTTTCAAAGGCACCACTTCGGTCAGCAGTGGCCTTGTCTTTTTCTTCTGTATCCGAAATAGAAGGGCTTTCCTCAGGCTCAGGGGTATTTATTATTACTGCACCTTCTTGATTCCATGCTTGTACAGCAGGAGCGGTAATTTGGATAATGGTTTGCGCTTCACTATCGTACCATTTTTCTCCATCAAACACATGTACTTTAACAGCATCTGAAAAAGCTTCTTCAAAAGAAATTTTCAAAGACCATATTTTACCACTTTCATTATCTGTTGCACTGGTTTCTTCTACTAAAGGTACATTTTCTTTTGTTGCCAAACGGATTTTTTCAACAGAGTTTGATGTAGTAATTGAAAAGATAACCTCTGTAGGTGCTTGACCGGTATTACTACTAGCGGTAAACCTTTTTACTTCTAAAGGTTCTTCTACATCTTTCCCTACAAAACCACTGGTAAGTTTACTTACAGATTGGATAACATTGAATTTTGCCCTATTAAGTACACCTAAAAAACCAGTGTCTTTTGCTGGTAGTAATGCAAAGCCCATCACGAAAAAACCTACAACCAATAGCACCAGCACTACAATAGATAGTGTGTTTTTTTTCTTTTTCCTCACCGGTTTCTTTTCTTCTTGCAAATAGGTTGGGGTGGGCTGTATTCTTCGTTTAGGCACAGGTCGCCTATTTTCCT
>CAZEIB010000461.1:0-1570 GCA_964511785.1 uncultured Oscillospiraceae bacterium | reverse complement strand
TGTCAAAGGAGCTGCAGGAAAGTTTTCTAGAAAAGAGCTGGATGCTTTAGGGGAATATGCTAAAACCTACCATGTAAAAGGTCTGGCATGGGCGGCGCTTAACGAAGATGGAAGTATGCGTTCTTCTTTTGCAAAAGCCATGAATGAAGAAAGCATGGATAAATTATTAGCTCAACTAGATACCCAAAAAGGAGATTTAATATTTGTTATTGCAGATAAAAAATATGTGGCCTTAAATGCTTTAGGGCAAGTGCGCTTAAAAGTAGCAAAGGACCTTAACTTAATTGATGAAGAAAAATACAATTTATTTTGGGTTACCCAGTTTCCTTTAATGGAGTTTTCAGAGGAAGAAAATCGTTTTGTAGCTATGCATCATCCCTTTACCAGCCCCATGGAAGAAGATGTTCTTTACATGGAAACAGATTTGGCTAAGGTAAGGGCTAGGGCTTATGACTTGGTATTAAATGGAATTGAAATGGGATCAGGAAGCATTCGAATTTTTTCAAGTGAACGACAATAACAGATGTTTAAAATGATTGGGCTAAGCGAAGAAGAAGCTCAACAGCGATTTGGTTTTTTATTAGAAGCCTTTAAATATGGTACTCCGCCTCATGGGGGCTTTGCCTTTGGTATAGATAGATTGATTATGGTGTTATTGAACAAGGGTAATTTAAGGGAAGTATTGGCTTTTCCTAAAGGACAAAATGGTACAGACTTAATGATGGAAACCCCTTCCACTGTAAATAGCGAACAGCTACAGCAACTTCATATTGCTATTTTAGAAGAAAACTAAAAACAAAAACCTACATAAAAAAACAGGAGAATATCTCCTGTTTTTTTATGTAGGTTTTTGTTTTTTGTGTAGTAGTTATGCTAGTTCTTGATGAATTTCAGCCAGCAAGGAAATAATGGGTAAATGTTGAGGACAAGCTTCTTCACAAAGGCCACAGGCAATGCAAAGGCTGGCATCTTTTCCTTCTTTAATCATATCTTTATAATTGTTTTTGAATAGAGGTAGTCTGTCAAGAATGTAATGGTTGTCGTAGCCACTAAAAATATTTGGGATATGAACATTTTGAGGACAAGGCTGGCAGTAACCACAGGCTGTACATTTTGTTTTAATACGCGCTAAAAAGAGTTGTTTAACTTTTTCAATTAAGTTTTTTTCATCAATAGATAAAGAATTGGCCTCTGCTTGATTAAAAATACGCAAATTATCTGTTACTTGTTCCATGGTGCTCATGCCACTTAAAATGGTCATTACTTCAGGCATATTGTATAAGTAGCGGAAACTCCAATCAACACTAGAACGTTGAATGGGGAAATCGTCATAGGCCTGTTGTACTTCTTTTGGGGGGATAGCTAAAGCGCCACCACGCAAAGGTTCCATAATTACCATTTTTATTCCCTTTTTGCTAGCATAGTGTAAACCTTTTAGCCCTGCTTGATAATCGTCATCTAAAATATTTAGCTGTATTTGAGACATATCCCAAGGATAATCATCAATAATATTTAAAAAAGTATCAATATCGTCATGGAAGGAAAAACCTGCATGGCGAATTTTTCCTTG
>CAZEIB010000460.1:0-1571 GCA_964511785.1 uncultured Oscillospiraceae bacterium | reverse complement strand
GATTGGCCGCTCTCAAGGAGCAGAGGTAGATTTTGCCATTGCTACTACCAAAGACGTTATTCGAGTATTCACTACCCGACCCGATACTTTATTTGGCGCTACCTATATGGTGCTATCTCCTGAGCATCCTCTTTTAACCCAATGGGCTGATCAAATTGAAAACTGGGAAGAAGTGCTCTCTTATCAAGAGAAAGCCTCTCATAAATCAGATTTTGAACGTAGCGAACTAAGTAAAGATAAAACCGGAGTGGCTTTAAAGGGAATTTATGCCATTAACCCTGTTACCCAAAAAGAAATTCCTGTTTGGATATCCGATTATGTTTTAATGACTTATGGTACCGGTGCTATTATGGCGGTTCCCGGCCACGATAGCCGAGACTGGGCCTTTGCCAAAAAGTTTAACCTTCCTATTATAGAAGTAGTTGCAGGGGGGGATATAAAAGAAGGGGCTTTTGAAAACATTGATGAAGGTACCATGGTAAACAGTGGTTTCTTAAACGGGTTATCTGTAGAAGAAGCTAAAAAAGCCATAATTGCTTATTTAATGGAAAACCATTTAGGTAGTGAAAAAGTAAACTTTAAACTTAGAGACTGGGTTTTCAGCCGTCAACGGTATTGGGGAGAGCCTATTCCTGTTATTCATTGCCCTCATTGTGGCATTGTGCCTTTAAAAACGGAAGACCTTCCCCTTATATTACCGGAAGTAGAAAACTATGAGCCTACTGATACTGGTGAAAGCCCTCTAGCCAAAATAGAAGATTGGGTGAATGTGCCTTGCCCCACTTGTGGTGCCCCTGCTAAACGGGAAACCGATACCATGCCCCAATGGGCAGGTTCCAGCTGGTATTATTTACGCTACTGCGATCCTCAAAATATGGATGCCTTAGCCAGTGACGAGGCCCTTGATTATTGGATGCCTGTAGATTGGTATAACGGCGGAATGGAGCATACCACCCTTCACTTATTGTATAGCCGTTTTTGGCACCTTTTTCTTCACGATATTGGGGTTGTAAAAGCCCCCGAACCCTATAAAAAACGTACCAGCCATGGCATGATTTTAGGAGACAATGGGGAAAAAATGTCTAAATCTCGGGGAAATGTGATTAACCCTGATGATGTTATTGACGAATTAGGCGCCGATGCCTTTAGGATGTATGAAATGTTTATGGGGGCTTTTGAACAGGCTATTCCCTGGTCTACCGACGGTGCCAGAGGCTGTAAACGTTTTTTAGATAGGGTTTGGCGTTTACAAGAAATGCTAACAGACAGTATGAATTATAGTAAAGACTTGGCCCCTTCTATTCATAGTACCATTAAAAAAGTTTCAGAAGATTTTGAAAAAATGAAGTTCAATACAGCCATTGCCGCCATGATGAGTTTGGTAAACGAAATATATGCAAAAGGTAGCATGACAAAAGGAGAATTAAAGACATTACTGTTAATTCTCTCTCCTGTCTCCCCTCATATTTGTGAAGAAATTTGGGAAAAACAAGATTTTTCCGGTTATGTTTGGGAACAACCTTGGCCTACCTTTGATGAAAAAGCCATGGTTCGGGACGAAGTGGAAATTG
>CAZEIB010000459.1:0-1574 GCA_964511785.1 uncultured Oscillospiraceae bacterium | reverse complement strand
ACTTAGAAACTATTACTACATTGTCAATAATATAATTTATTTGCTTTAAGAAAAGAATTTATCCTTGGATGGCAAGGTTAATCGATAGAGTGCCTGTTAGACCTAAAAGGTTTTTTACTTGGGTAATTAGTATTTTATTAGTCGTTGATATGGGGATTAGTGCGGTAGCAGTGGGGCGCTGGTCTCAGCGTATTGACCAGATTCCACCCAAAAACCAAGTAGAACTTTGGATAGATGAAACCTATCCTGATGAAAGAATGCGCGAAGTTTATCCCCATATGAATTTTAGAAAAATTCAAGGGCAGAAACAACAATAAAAGAGGGAGAAGGCAATGAAGAAAGGAATAAAAATTTTAGTGCTTTTAGCAGTGGGTTACATTCTTTTTGCTTTTATTACTTCCACTCTTTCTTGCGCTTTTCCAAAAGAGGAAGAAAGAGTGGAAAGAGTGAAAATTGAAAGAATTATTGATGATTCAATAGAGGAAAAGTTTTTGTGGGGACCTGATAGAGCAACTATTATCGAAAGTCCTTTCGATGCCTTAGCTACTAGGTTAACAATGATTGATGCAGCACAAACCTCTTTAGATATTGCCACCCATAATATTGTTAGAGGTCCTGCAGTAGATACTTTAATGAACAAAGTAGTTCAAGCAGCAAACAGAGGGGTACAGGTTCGTATACTAGTTGATGGGAAAACCCCTCTGTTACAGGGAGGAAAAACCTTAAGGCTTCTTCAAGGCATCTCTACTCATCCCAATATTACTTGTAAAGGCTATAATCCCCTAAACCTCTTAACTCCTTGGACTTGGCATTTCATGCTCCATGATAAATTAATGGTGGTAGATCAGGAGTATTTGCTGATAGGAGGAAGAAACTTTCATTTTAGACATTTTGATACCAGTGATAATGACAAGGCGATTACCCAAGATAGAGATGTGCTGATTTGGAAAGAAAAAGAAAAAAAAGAAAGGGCAAGTGGTGTTGATCAAAGCCTTGATTACTTTAATGAACTTTGGCAAAGTGAATATGTAAAAGATATAACGAAGAAAAAGGGATCGACAGAAAAAGAACTTTTTTCACAGCTTGAACAAAGGGAAAATCTATTTCTAAAAACAGATACTAGGTTTTTTGAAAAAACCTTTGAAAACTACTTAAGTCAAACTCAGCCTACTTATAGCATAACCTTATTAACTGGGGAAATAGAAAACAGTTTAAAAACTCCTCAGGTGGGAAAAAACCTTGAAAGCTTAATTTTACAGGCAAAAGAAAGGGTAATTATTCAAAGCCCTTATATTACCATGAACCAATACCGTTTAAATTACTTGAAACAGGCAGCTAATGGAACACCCGTTACGTTATTAACTAACTCCAAAGGTTCTTCTCCAAACCTATTGGCTTTCTCCAACTATATTGGACATAAACAGAAATTTGTTGACACCGGAATAGATATTTTTGAATACCAAAGTTTTGATTCGATTCATGGAAAATCAATGATAATTGATGATGGTATAAGCATTATAGGTTCTTACAATTTAGATGATAGAAGTAGGTATATTAATACAGAAACTATGGTG
>CAZEIB010000458.1:0-1575 GCA_964511785.1 uncultured Oscillospiraceae bacterium | reverse complement strand
AGTAGACAAAGTAGAAAAGCCGTTGTACAATGTATAAGTTCACTTTTATCCATTAAGGAGGCTTTTTTGTGGAAACCAATCCATCTAAAAATATCGAATCCCAGCGCAGGGAAGAAAAAGGTATTGTTTATTACAATCGTGGCCGTATAGAAGGAGAAAACGGTATCAGCTATGATCGTTTTGCTATACAAACCCATTTTGTACATAGAGGGGAAAGCCAATTTGATTTAGTCGAAAAATATTTTATGCCCTTGTATGAGCCTGGAGACGTTCTTTCTTTTGGTGCCAAAGTTATGGCCATGTGCGTTGAAAGTGTACGAACCCGCGATGAGGTAAAGCCTGGGTTTTGGGCAAATATTCTTTGGCGTTTCGCCTCTAGCAACGAAACAGGTATTGGTATGCATGAACCCGGAAAAATGCAATTGGTCATTGACATGGTTGGATTACCTAGGGTATTATGGGCAGCTATTTTAAGCGGCGTTACCAAGCCCTTTGGGAAACGTGGGGTTTTTTATGAAGTATGTGGCGAAGGTATTGGTGGTATTGATGGCTTTTACGACCGATCCAGTTTTGAAGTGTATAAAGATTTAGCTTTGATAAATCCTCCTAACCCAGATCAACTTTCTGATGAGTTAGCTGCTCACTTTAATATTCCTGTTGTATTAATGGATGCCAATGATATTCAGCGAGATCAACTGGGAAAGTCCAGTAATATGGTTTTAACTGATGAGCAGATACAAGAAGCCATGGTTGACAACCCTTCAGGGCAAGATGATGAGCTTACGCCACTAATTTTAATAAGACCTATCAAAAAATAAAATACACACTATAAAAAAAGAAGGCTACTCCTAAGAGTAACCTTCTTTTTTACTTATTCCATAAAGCTTCTAACCCTAATAAATAACTTTTACTGCCAAAACCTGTAATTTGTCCAATACAGGCGGGGGCCGTTACACTTTTTTTTCTGAAATCTTCTTCTCTTGCGTAAACATTACTCATATGCACTTCTACAAAGGGCAGGAAACAACCTTTGATAGCATCGTATAAAGCATAACTATAGTGGGTAAAGGCCCCAGGGTTAATAACCACTCCCACAAAACCTTCTTCTACAACTTCTTGAATTTTATCGATTAAGGCCCCTTCATGGTTGCTTTGAAATACCTGAACCTCTTTTCCCTTTCCTTTAGCTACTTGAACAATCTCTTCCATCATATCTTCATAGGAAGCACTTCCATATATATTTCTTTCCCGTATTCCCGTATGGTTAATGTTCGGCCCGTTTATAATAAGCCATTTCATCCTCTTTTCACTCCTTTTCTATTAATTTCTGATAAATGCTGGCAGTTATCTGATCCTCAATGGAGCGTTTTTGCCAAATTTCTTGAGCAGCCACCCCTTGCGCCACCAACATATAGAGTCCATTACAATAAGGGATCCCTAGTTCTTTTGCATAGCTTAGCAATTTTGTTTCTCTAGGATTATATACAATGTCTACCACTTGCTCAAAATTTTTCACAAATTCTTTACCAATTGGGCTGTTTTCTACATGAGGCCGCATTCCAACAGGAGTGGTGT
>CAZEIB010000457.1:0-1581 GCA_964511785.1 uncultured Oscillospiraceae bacterium | reverse complement strand
ATCTGCTAAGTCATCTAATAATATTCCAAAAACTCCCCCAGGAATACAAGCTATAACTACCATAAGCCAAAACCTAAATCCTGATTTTTCATAACCTACTTTTTTAGGAAAAAAATTAAACAATGTTTCTTTTATTTTATCCCAATAAAGAATTACAACGGCTAAAATTGCTCCAAGTTGTATAACATATGTATACATTTCTACGTAACTTGGGGTGGTTCCTTTAAACTTCATTATATTTTGAAATATAACTAAATGTCCTGTTGAAGATACAGGCAAAAACTCTGTTAATCCTTCTACAACACCTAAGATTGCCGACTTAATTGTTAGTACTAGTAAGTCCATTATATCACCTTTTCTTTCTCCTTTAATTTTACACCTTATTTATTATACTATACAAAGGTTTCAAAGTATATCCAGGTCTTTTGTATGCTCTTATAAGGTTATGGGTTACACTTTGCATATTTTAGTATATAATAGTATATATAGCATATTACATATATTTAGGAGGGTTAGTTATGTCTCGAAGGAAAAAAATAATATCAAAAGAACTAGATGACCAGCTCCGCTCAGTTACTTTTAATACAAATACTCCTGCTGTAGGAGTTCCTGTAGTAGAGCCAGTTGTAGAAAAAACCGAGCCTGCTGTGGTGGCTGCTAAAGAAAAAATCAAACCTAATCTGCCACCATCACTAACTAAAAGAGTTGTTACTGTTGAGTATTTAGATAAACTAGAAAGGGCTACTATTGCTCAGGCCCGCTATGAGTCTGTTAAAGAGTTCTCTCATTTGTTGTCTAATTTATCTATTGTCTTACTATCTATTTCTATTATTACTTATTTGATTTTTTATTTTATTAGCCCACAATCTCCATCTTTAATTTCACTTTTAATTTTAGCATTTGAAGCTTTTGCATTACTTGGAATGACTCTATTTACTATTTCAAGAACTGCAAATTTAAAGCAGCTTGCAGAAATTACAGCTAGTGATCTTTCCACGGCTTCACATATTATTGGTAACCCAAGAGGGGATATTTACCAGGCCCCAGAGGAACCTACAGAAGCAGAAGTTTCTAATCAATAAAAAAGTGCTGCACTTGCAGCACTTTTATCTTTTCAAATCACATAACTTAGTTTTTAAATTTCTTTTAAATATAAAATCTAGTCCCTTAAGGGAATACTCAATAATAGGCCCTACTGCAAAGACGCCAATAATAGATCCAAAACCTACTTTACCACCTAAGGAAAAGCCTATTAGTGTAAGGGTAAAGTCTATTAATATTCTAATAAACTTAATACTAATATTTGTCTTGTTACTTATATAAACCATTAATCCTTCCCAAGGGCCCATGCCAATTTCCACAAAAATAACTACAGCTAAACCAAAAGCTAGAAAAAAAGCCCCTATTATAGTTCCAAGCACTGATTGAATGCTACTGTTAAAGCTTGGGGTGTAAATATACATAATCATATTAATAAAAAACCCTACCCCAAAAGCATTAATTAAACTTCCCCATTTAAAAATCTCCCTATCTAGTAAACCTACTATAATTAATACAATCATTCCATTTGTTAAACTCCAA
>CAZEIB010000456.1:0-1585 GCA_964511785.1 uncultured Oscillospiraceae bacterium | reverse complement strand
ATGCAAGACAAGAGGCAATTAATTTAATACATCAAGAAATCGTTGCAGAAAATCAATTGCTTCAAAAGAAAAAAGAAGAAAAGGAGTTAAAAGAAAGTGCTGTAGATGTAAAAGATGCAGTTTTATCATATGATAAATTAACAAAAGCAGTAGAAAGATATTATGAGTTGCAAAGCAAACTTGATAGTGTCTCCGATAGCGATGAGTTTGACAAGATAGCAGATGAGGCAGATAAAATATCTGATGGATTTACAGAGATGAATAACGCTTCTTCTAGTGTGTTTGACGCGATACAAGACGGACTCGGTAAAGACGAGGCACTAAAACAGTTAGCGGATATATTTGGAATTAAAATTCCAGAAGCAACGAAAAAGGCAGAAAGCGGCATAAAAGATGTTACATCTGCTCTTTCTGAAACATCGGATGGTTTAGCTAAAATCATGTACCATAGAGGGAATCTTTTAAGTTCTAAGAGTGGAACAAGAGATAATTTTGGACAAATGCCAGGTAATTTAACAAAATCTGTCGAAGATGATGAGACGTGGAAGTCTCTTGGTTTTGGCATATTTGGCGGTGGATTATTTGGTGTTGCAAATCCATCAATGATTAATGGGCCTTTGTCTAAATTAAGTGGTAGTACATTCATTCAGAGTATTGATTTAAGTAAATACAATATGTATATGGCAGACACAGAAGAAAGAGCGGCTAATCTTGCAAAATTTATGAGTCAGCTTCAAAAGTTTGCTATAAAAAGAGAGGTTCCAGATTTTACAGGATTTGACACAGAATTATCTGGAGTTTCTGAAGAGTCATTATACAAACAATTTCAAGGAGTGTTTGATGCCACAGATATGACGAAAGAAAAGTTCTTGGCTTTTATTTCTGAAATGAGAGCGCTTTTACAAGAAGCTGGCATTGAATTTGATAAAAATCTAAATGAATTGACATTTAAAAATAAGGATAGTTCAATTTTATCTTCTGATAATATTTCTACTAGATTATTAAAGCAACTTGGGTATCAAGGAGTTTACACAGGAGAAACTTCATATGGAGGCTTCGGGCAAGGTTCTGTTTTATTTGATTTTGATGTTACTGATATTATTGGATATTTTAATACTGTAGAACAAGCAACACAAGATTTTCAAAATAGTTTAAAGAATGGATGGACTGGTTCTAATGAACAGTTACAGCAATATCTTTCTAATATAGAAGAGATTTCTGCCAGAATAGAAGCGACAAAGACTAAACAACTAAGTTTTAATCCAGATTTTGATGTTTCTGCATATGATAATACATTAAATGCACTTAATAGTGTTAAAGAAAACATTCAAAAAGTACTATCAGGAGAATCTATTATTACTGATTCTGGTAAAATTTCTAGCGAGTTTAAAACAATAACTAGTTCTGCCATTGAAAATACGGGTGCCATTGATTCTTCTATTGAAGGTTTAAATGATGGAGTAGAAAAAGCAAAAAGAACGCTTGAAGAATTTCGAGCGTTACAAGACGAAATTCTTGGCAAAAGTGCGTCGGCAGAAGGCGGCTCAATGGACGGAGAGGCAATCGGTAGATATACAGAACGTGT
>CAZEIB010000455.1:0-1587 GCA_964511785.1 uncultured Oscillospiraceae bacterium | reverse complement strand
GGATTTTAATCGCCCTAGGATTTATTCCTGGGGTGATTTTTTAATAATTAGGAGGTTGGAAAATGTATCAAAAAGTATCAACAGACTTAAACTTTGAAAAACGCGAACAAGAAGTGATGTCTTTTTGGGAAGAAAAAGATATTGTAAAAAAAAGCTTTCTTCACCGTAAGGGAAATGAACATTTTACCTTTTATGATGGCCCTCCAACGGCAAATGGCATGCCTCATATTGGTCATGTCGTTACCCGCGCTGTAAAGGATTTAATTCCAAGATATCAAACCATGAAAGGTAAAGATGTTTTACGCAAAGCAGGCTGGGATACTCACGGTCTTCCTGTAGAATTGGAAGTTGAAAAAACTTTAGGTTTAAACGGTAAACCTCAAATTGAAGCTTACGGTATTGAAGCTTTTATTAACGAATGTAAAAAAAGTGTGTGGAAATATTTACACGAATGGGAAGACATGTCCAAACGAGTAGGCTACTGGGTAGATATGGAAAACCCATATATTACCTATGAAGATAATTATATTGAATCTGTTTGGTGGAGCCTTAAAGAAATAGACAAAATGAATTTACTATATAAAGGTCATAAAGTAGTGCCTTATTGTCCTCGCTGTGGCACAGCTTTATCTACCCATGAAGTAGCACAAGGATATAAAGAAGTTGAAGATCAAAGTGCCTATGTGAGTTTTCCTGTTAAAAATGAAAAAAACACATATTTATTAGCTTGGACTACAACACCTTGGACCTTGCCAAGTAACGTGGCTTTGTGTGTAAACCCCAAAGAAGAATATGTTTATCTTAAAACTGGACAGAACACTTATATTTTAGCAAAAGAACTGGTAAGTAATCTCTTTTCTCCAGAAGCAGAACATAAAGAGTTTACCATTGTGAAAACCCTACTAGGAGAAGAACTGGCAGGTCTTGCTTATGAGCCATTATTTTCTTTTGAGATGCCAAAAGAAAAAGGCTGGTATGTAGTAACTGACACCTATGTTACTCTTTCTGATGGCACAGGGGTGGTCCACATTGCTCCTGCCTTCGGAGAAGATGATGCTAGAATCGGAAAAGAAAATCACCTGCCTTTTGTACAGTTGGTCAACGACCAAGGCAACTTTGTTGAAATTACTCCTTGGAGTGGGCTAAGTGTTCAAGAAGTAAATCCTTTAGTTTTAGAAAACTTAACAGAAAGAAATTTGTTATTTAAAGTTTCTCCTTATGTACATAATTATCCCTTTTGTTGGCGCTGTGACACTGCATTATTGTATTATGCTAGATCTACTTGGTTTATCCAAATGTCTGCCGTAAAAGAGGCTTTAGTCGCTAATAACCGCAGCGTAAACTGGATGCCTGAAAACATAAAAGAAGGACGTATGGGAAATTTTCTTGAAAATATTTTAGACTGGGGGCTTTCCAGAGAGCGTTATTGGGGAACACCTTTACCAATATGGATTTGTGAAGAAGGCCATCGCCATGTTATTGGCTCAAAAAAAGAACTACATGAAATGGCTACAGTTGATTTTGATGATGTAGAATTACATAGGCCTTTTATTGACCAAATTGAAATTGTTTGTCCTGAATGTGGTA
>CAZEIB010000454.1:0-1589 GCA_964511785.1 uncultured Oscillospiraceae bacterium | reverse complement strand
GAATGTGAACTATAGTCAAGAGTTTGCTCACGGCTTTATTTGTGATGTGCCTCCTTTTCTTTCTCCTTATCTAAAGGAAAGATTGGTTTTTCTCTCTTGTTTAAGAGAAAAAAAAGACCGTTGTGTGTATTTGGTTAAAGACCTTGAAAGAAAAGAAAAAGCTATTCTTAAAATTACCCTCCCCCATAGTAGCGAAAGTGCTAAAAGCGAACACCTCATTTTATCTTCTTTAAACCATGAAGGAATTCCCAAAGCCCTTTATTTAGAAGAAGATTCTTTTGGGCGTGAGTTTTTACTTCGCTCTTATATGAGCGGCGACCCCTTAAATCATTTGATTGAGGAAGATGGGCCCTTTAAAGAAGAACAAATCTATACTATCATTGTTAAAATATGCGAAGTGTTGCGTTACTTGCACAAACAAAACCCACCTATTATTTATAGAGATATCAACCCCGCCAACATTACTTTAACTGCTAACGGAAAAGTAAGTTTAGTTGATTTTGGCATTTCCAAAAAAGTAGAACGCCGTTATAACGGTTTTGATACCGTTATGATTGGTACACTGCCTTTCATTTCTCCCGAACAAATGGGCTATGGTATTACCGACCACAGAACTGATATATTTGCTTTAGGAAAATTAATGCAGTACTTAGCTACCGGTAAAATGGATACTTTACCATTTATTCCACAAAGAAGTAGCTCCCCTCTTGAAAAAATCATAGGTAAATGTACTAAACAAGCAAAAGAAAAACGCTTTTCCTCTATCAAACAATTAGAAAAAGTCCTTTACTTAGCACAAAAAAAGCCTTTACTTAAATCCTATCTTCCTGTTGCTTTATTTGGTTGCGTTGCTTTTTTCATTCTTATTTCCATTTCTTTTTTCTATAAAAATTTTTCTCCTCCCCTTCTCCCTCCACAATCTATTATCGATATAGGCATTGTTGATGATAACTTTCCCATTCAATCCCCTCAATTGATTGACGCTGTTCGCAAAAACCTTAAAATTCCTCCTTCTATCAAACTTCATACACATATGTTAGATGAAGTGACAAGTATTTCCATTAAAAACAACCCTACTGAAGAACCCCTTCCCTATTCTCCTCTCCTTTCCCAAAGCTTTTTGCAAGAACTTGCCTCCTTTAGCCATTTATCTTCTTTAACCATTGAAGGTTTCCATCTAACTAATTTAACTCCTTTGGAAAACTTACCCTTAACCTATTTATCGTTGCCTAACAATCAAATTACCAACATTAGCCCCTTAAGTAAAATTACCACATTGCAGTGGTTAGATTTATCCGGCAACCCTGTAGAAGATATTCATCCCCTCACTTCATTATCTCACTTAAATCATCTAAACATTTCCCATACCCCTGTAAGAAATATTTCCTCTTTAGAAAAACAACTCCAGTTAACATCTTTGCAATTATCCTCTACTCAAATAACCGATTTCTCCCCTCTTAGTACCTTAAATCATTTACTTTCTTTAGAAATTAGCCATGTACAAATTAAAGATTTCACCTTTTTAAAATCCTTAACAAATCTCACTCACCTAGTGCTTAAAAGCACCGGTTTTAATGACATCTCCCTTC
>CAZEIB010000453.1:0-1591 GCA_964511785.1 uncultured Oscillospiraceae bacterium | reverse complement strand
AAGAGATAAGCTCAATTAAGTATAAACGTAAATAATGGAGGGGGTGAGCTATGAAAGAAAACGAAAACCGCCCCATTGGAATAGTTTCCGAACGGAGCGATATATCTTTTAGGGAAAACAAAGATATACCGAAATTGTCTAATCGCCAAAAGAACGTTCTTAATCTTTTAAGGAGCGGAAAACATTCAGCTGCAGATATATCAATCATTTTGGGATATTCTGATCCTCGTTCTTATGTGCGTGAATTAAGACGAAGAGGAATTATAGTTTGTGATGAGTGGGTACAGAATGAAGATACTCGATATAAACGATATTGGATAGGCTAATGATAAAAATATAGTAACAAATGAGTAGTGAAAACATTAATACAGGTTGGATTAGTGTGTACCGTGAGTTGCTTTCTAAGTCTATATGGCTACTTTCTACACCAGAGCAAAAGACAGTACTCATAGCACTTTTATTGATGGCAAACCATAGCGAACATCAATGGGAATTTAAGGGCGAAAGATATATTTGCAAGCCTGGTCAACTTATAACAAGCTTGGAAAATATAAGACAGAATTGCGGTAAAGGTGTGACAATACAAAATATTAGGACAGCTTTATCTCGTTTCGAGAAACACGGTTTTCTAACAAACGAATCAACAAAGCAAAACAGGCTTATAACTATCTGTAATTATGAGAGTTATCAGGGAAAAGAAAGCAAGACTAACAAGGCAAGCAACAATCAGCTAACAAACGACCAACAAACGACTAACAGTCAGCTAACAACTAACAATAATGATAATAAGGTTAATAATGATAATACTATTAGTGAGAGTGATTGGAGAAAATCATTTGAAGTATATCAAAATTTAGTTAGACAAGGCTATAATGATGTTACAAGTGATAAGGAATGGATGAGTAAGCAGCAAGAGTATAATCCTAAAATAGATATAACAAAATCAATTGAAAAATCATGTGTCAATTTTTGGAGTACAAAAGAGGGATGGGCGAACAAGAAAAAGGGAAAAGCCAAAACTATAAATTGGAAAACCACATTTGGTAATGCAATATCAAACCCAATGAACAAAGTATATAAAGACAATAACAATATAGCATATGAAGATACAAGGGCAAAGCAGTTTGGAGTATAGCAAATTGCCACCTCAAGCATTAGAGTTAGAGAGAGCAGTTTTAGGAGCTTTACTGTTAGAAAGTAAAGCTATTCAAAAAATAGAGATGAGGTCTGATGATTTCTATGATGATAAAAATAGAATAGTATTTCAGGCAATAGAGTCTTTAGTCAACAAGCGAAGTCCCATAGATATACTTACTGTGTTTCAGGAGTTATCTTCAAGTGGAGACAGCGACAAAGTAGAAGCTACATACTTAGCAAGCTTAACAGACGTAGCCTCATCTGCACATATCGAGTACCACGCAAAGATAGTTAAGCAAAAGGCAGTAGCAAGAAAAATGATTGCATTGGCAAGCGAGGTAGAAAAAAGGGCATATGATGAAACAATAGATGTTTATGATACGCTTGAGTATCTAGAGCATAACTTTACAGCTATACGTGCTGGCGGTGCATCTACAGGCTTTTTATCTATGCG
>CAZEIB010000452.1:0-1592 GCA_964511785.1 uncultured Oscillospiraceae bacterium | reverse complement strand
CATTAGGGTCGATACATAAAATATTTGGCATTAGCCCTTGGCGGTAAAGCACTTCGTGAATACCGGGTACACAGCCGGCAAAGTCATTGGCTGTGTCAAAAAAGGCGCTGTTGGCATCTGTTACTTGGGCGGCAATGGTTAGCCATTTAGCTTCTATGGGCTCTCCCGGCTGGCGTTTTTTGATAGCTTGGAATAAGGCTACAGCGTTGTGGGTCCACACTGCCCAGTGGCCCAGCAATCCACCCTTGGTGGAGACAGTATACTCTTTTCCCTCCTGCTCAAAGGTGTAAGTAGTGAGCAAATCAATAATAATGCTATCATCATTACCAGTGTAAAGGGCAATATCCCTGCCGGAAAAAGCAATGGCTCTGGCCACATCCGTGGTTAAGTACCGGTTAAAGGCTGCACATTTAATGGCGACAACCCCCTGAATGGCGCAAACTTTTTGCCAATAATCATAAGTAAATATTCTGCCACCAACGGCAGGTTGCAGGTAAAAACCTACCACGGGCAACACATTGGCAACTTGTGCAGTTCTATCAATAAGGGCTTCCTCGCCGTAATGTGCTAATCCACCGGGGCTTAGCAATACGGCATCATAGCCTAGTTTGGAAGCTAGGTGGGACTCTGCCACGGCTTGGGCTGTGGGGCCGCAAGCACCGGCGATAGCTATAATGGTTTTTCCGGTTTTTTTTCTGTAAGCGTTAATTTCTTCTATAGCCAAAGTCAGCACTTTTTCTAGCAACTGTACCTGAGGGTCTCTTATGGCAAATTGGGTAGTGTGTACGGCAGCGGCAATACCGTCTGCACCACTTTCTAAATAATATCGTACTAGTCTTCTTTGGGCTTTTTCATCCAGAGTACGATCTTCTTTTAAGGTCAAAGGCAACGCCGGTATGAAGGCGCCTTCCATTAGCAATTTTATATTTTGACTGGCCATTAGAAATTCCCCTTTCGTTCTTCAAAGTGAGTGGGTTTTCCCAACTGTCTTCCCCCATCTAAAATCCACTGGGCTTGCATACGAATCATTTGAGAAATACCTACGTTAGGATAACCAAACAGATCTACACATTTTTGAGCGTTGCTTAAAAGGGCTTTGCTGCCTTCTGAGCCGGAGAACTGAATCTCTTTGCCAAGGGCTGTGGCTAATTCTTGGGCAGCCCAGCGAACATGAACAGTTTCAGGGCCTGTAACATTTAAATAATTAACTTGAGAACTGGTGTGCTTTAAAGCTCTTAAGGCTACATCATTAGCGTAGCCTTGCCATACGCAGTTAAAAGCGGGTACATTTAAAGAAACCGGTTCATCGGCCATAATGGTATCTACCAAGTCGAAAAGCACTCCATAACGCAAATCAACAGCATAATTTAATCGATAGATTAGAACCTTGGCACCATATTCTTTGGCAGCGTATTCAAATACTCTTTCTCGCCCCAGGGAACTCATTGCATATTCGCCAATGGGGGCAACAGGAACTTGCTCGTCACAACCACCTATTTCCAGTGGAGAAAAGGGATATACATTTCCTGTTGAAAACACCACATAATTAGCAGCACCGAAATGACGCGTAACCAAAGTGGGCACAGAAACGT
>CAZEIB010000451.1:0-1592 GCA_964511785.1 uncultured Oscillospiraceae bacterium | reverse complement strand
TTAAGGTGGCCGATGTTTTGCGTTATACAATGATTGCGGTAGGATCTTTGGGAGATGTGTACCCTTACATTCTTTTAGGAAAAGAGCTGAAAAAAAGAGGGCATGAAGTAACCCTTACCGCTTTTAACTCCTTTAAAGAGACCATTATAAATGAAGGACTTTTGTTTGCCCCCTTATCAGGTAGTGTAGAAAAGTTTATGGGTGAAGTAATGAAACCGGGGGTAAACGGGTTTACTTTTTTACGTCACCTGCAATACGGTTTAAGTGATAGCATACATAAAATGCTGGTAGACATGAACCATGCCTGTACAAATGCCCAAGGGGTTATTTGTACTTTTTTCGGTACGGCTGTTTATTCTATTGCAGAAAAAAAGGACATACCCTGTGTGCAAACCCATTATTTCCCCATAGATCCTAATAGTGATATGCCTATTTCCTCTGCCCCGGGCTTTCACTGGGGAGGCTGGTGGAACAGATTAAGTTACCGCCTTGGTCACTTTTTAATTAGCCTTGTTGAAAAAAAGTATTTAACCCCATGGCGAAAAGAAGAAGGAATGAGGCAGCGGAAAGTAGGTACAAAGCTAGACAACTTGGTAAATGGAAGCCCTGTACCCACTCTTTATGCTTTTAGCCCCTACTTTATTAACCGACCTAAACAGTGGGGAGAAAACATTTACATGACAGGAAACTGGCTTGAAAGAAATGAAGAAAAATATGAGCCTGAAAAAGAGTTGGCTGCCTTTATCAAAAAATACCCCAAGGCCATTTATATCGGCTTTGGATCCATGGTGTCGGGAGACATGGGGGAAACCTTAAAAATTGTACTGGATACCTTAGAAGAAACGGGAATACCGGCCATATTAAGCAAAGGCTGGGGCGGGGAAAATTTAAATTTAGAAAAGCATAAAAAAGTATATATAGGAGAATATATCCCCCATAGTTGGTTGTTTGAAAACGTATCGGCTGTGGTACACCATGGTGGAGCCGGCACTACAGCAGCAGGTTTGCTTGCAGGAAAGCCTACTTTAATTATTCCCTTTGGAGGAGATCAACCCTTTTGGGGCTACCAAATACAAAAGAAAAAGTTAGGGCCCAAGCCTTTAAAAAGGCAAAAACTTACAGTAAAAGCCTTTGGTAAAAAGCTTTTGGAATTAACCCAAAACAAGGAATATGCAGTAAATGCTAAAGAGGTACAAAAGGGCATGATAACAGAAAAGGGTGTTCAAAGGGCTGTAGATTTAATTGAAGAAAATACCATAAAAGGCTATAAGGAAGTGAAGGTTTCTACAGCTACCACAGTAGAAGAACAAAGGATAAAAGGTTATAGAGAAATATAACCTTTTAACAAATGAAGTTTTATTTCAGCCTGCGAATTACCCTTATTTCTCCTTTGAATTTAAGGCCATATACAATTTCAAGTGTAGAGTTTGTTTAATAAAAACTGCGAACCCTAGCCACATATATGCTAGGGTTTATTTTTAAATAAAAGGTCTTGAAGCCTTCATTTATCCCATACTTACAATTTGGAACTTTTTAACAACAAAGGGGTATGGAAATTTCCATACCCCTTTGTTGTTGATTTTGATTAAAGG
>CAZEIB010000450.1:443-1599 GCA_964511785.1 uncultured Oscillospiraceae bacterium | reverse complement strand
TAGCTCTGTTGCTGCCTTAAAAAATTCGTCTTCCTCAGGAATCTTTTCGAACATTTCACCCTGGCCATGCCTGAGCCAGTCTTCGTTGATGTTAAACGATGAGCAGATATCAGATATAACTCTATTTGTTACGTTAACTCTATTAATTTCTATGTTACTAAGATTACCTCTACTTATATTTATTCTTGAAGCAAACTCTTCCTGATTTAAATTCAAATATTCTTTTCTTAAATTTTTTATTCGCTCGTGAATTTTCATATCTACACTCCTTATTCTTAACTTTAATTTTAGTATATCATTCTTAGGTATTGCGTGTCAAACACAAAAAAATAAAAAAAACTAAAGAAAAGTATTGACACAAACAATTTATAATGATAAAATGCAATTAACACGCAAATGTAAAACATAAATGTAATGAAAGAAAGGAAGTGAACACATGGCAAAATACAACCATCTAACAGAAAAGGATTTACAGGAAGGGCAAGATATTGCAGCAATCTTTGAAACCCTTGATGAAGATTCCAAGAGAATTATCCTAGTCTATGCAGGTGCATTGAGGGATAAGCAGATGTTAGAAAAAGAAACTGCCTAGTCCTTAGGGGATTAGGCGGAAAGGAGGGGAAAAGAATGGTAGACACTAAAAAATCAACTATAAATAAAGAAACTACTGAAAAGAAAAAACAAGATGCACTAAATTGCGACCAAACAATAAAACAGTTATCCAAAGGTAAAAAAACCAATGCAACAAATACAAGCAGCTATACATAAGATTAACCAGGGGGTGGTGAATTTGAAAAAGAAAATTACATCAACTATATACGTAGAAGAATCCGACGGAAAAGTCCAATGCTGGGATGACATGACAGAAGAAAAAAAGAAAGAAATATCAATAAAGTTAAACAGAAAAGCCATGGAATCAATAGGGTACAGAGTTAAAGAGAAGGCAAACAGCTAAGTCCTTAAGGGCTGGATGGTAGAAAGGAGGTTAAGGCATTGCGTAGTGTAAAAGATTTTACAGATATAGAATTAGAAGATCAGATTTACAAAGCAAGAAAGGACATGGAAGAAGCAGAAACTCAGGAAGACTATAACACAGGTTATTCTGAATTTACTATTGCGAAAATAGAAAAGCAAAGAAGAGCGTGCGACTGCAGTA
>CAZEIB010000450.1:0-433 GCA_964511785.1 uncultured Oscillospiraceae bacterium | reverse complement strand
GAGTTAAAGAGAAGGCAAACAGCTAAGTCCTTAGGGGCTAGGCGGAAAGGAGTAGTTAGCCATATGAAGAAGCCACATGCAATGAAAAAAAAGATTGCTGACCTTGAAGTGCAAGTTCAAAGCCAGCAAGAGAAAACATGGTATAAATGCGATCCTGAAAAAAATAAGAAGTGTGCAAAAACAAGCTGCATTTACAACCCTAACGCTATTTATAAAGTATGCGACAGGACAAGTAATCCATTGTATGCAGTAGATGAAATGTAAAAAGCTATCTAGTAATCAAGGTTTAAATTGCAAGATGAAGCTCTGAAGACCTGCTTAAGAAATCCTTATACATTGAGCATAATAGAATTTTTTGTTCTTTAGTTAAATTATCCAATCACTTTCTCCTTCCATATGTACTTGGTGCTGGAACACCTGTACATACATTATA
>CAZEIB010000449.1:0-1606 GCA_964511785.1 uncultured Oscillospiraceae bacterium | reverse complement strand
CGAAAAAGGCCTAAAGAATTGTTTGTACCGTTATTTTTGTGTTTTTGCCAAATTGTTTTAACTAATGCTGTTGTTTTTTGTGTATATAAAGCTTTTGGCCTATCCGGCACCTCTTTTATCGATTTGCTTACCCTTAGTATTCTTTTATATATTAGTACCTCCCACGCCCCTTTGCCCGGTGCAGCCGGCGCCCAAGAGGGCGGATTTATTTATTACTTTAGAAACATTTTTCCTTCCGGAATTATTTATATTGCTGTTTTAATTTGGCGCTTTATTAGTTTTTACTTTATTACCTTTACAGGTGCCATTATTACTATTGCTCATTCCACTTGGTCCATGAGAAAAAAGAAAAAATCACCTGTTTCTAATAATAACCCTTCATCTGATGCTGATTTTCGAGGAGATATTGAAAATGATTCAAGGCCCTGATATTAAAAATGATTCCCTCCTTCCTGCTTCCCTTTGGAGTATGCCCGTTATAAAGGTAGTACTTAGCCAAAAAACCATAAAAGATACTGATTTTCATAAAGTGGTTATTCAAAAACATCAACATTTCTATCAAGTAGAGCGGTTTACACAAACCCAGGTTTTTCACGAAAACCTAACTTCTTTAGAAGAAGTTAAGGCCTTGATTGAAAAACTTTTTCCTGTACATTTTTTATAACTGAACCTGTGGAATGAAAAAGAGAACCTACAATTTAAAATGACCAAAAAAGGAAAGCTTCTTTCTCATAGCCAAGAAGTTTCTAAAAGTCCTATAGTAAAAGCTACTCATAACCGAGAGAAAAACTACCTTCTTCCTGAAAATCTTTTCATTCCTCCTTTGGTTGATATGGGGGTTATGACTCCTGAAGGAAGTATTTTAAAAGGAATGGAACATAAATATAGGCAAATTAACCGTTTTTTAGAAATGGTAGAAGATACCCTGAAGGTTTTTCCAAAAGAAGATCCCTTGTCTATTGTGGATTTTGGTTGTGGTAAAAGCTATTTAACCTTTGTTTTATATTACTATTTTACCGAAATCAAAAAACGCACTGTAACCATGGTTGGCCTTGATTTAAAAAAGAAAGTAATTGAAAACTGTACCCTTACTTCGAAGCGTTATGGCTATGAAAATTTAACTTTTTTACAAGGCGATATTAAAGATTATACAAGCAAAACCCCTATAGATATGGTAATTTCCCTTCATGCCTGCGATACGGCCAGCGATTTTGCTCTTTACTTTGGAGTTGTAAACAAAGCAAAAGCCATTTTATGTGTTCCCTGTTGCCAACATGAGCTTAATAAACAAATCACCTCTGATCACCTTGCCCTTTTAACTCGTTATGGCCTTGTAAAAGAACGAACCACAGCGCTGATGACCGATGCTCTTAGGGGAAACTTATTAACCGCCTGTGGCTATAAAACTCAGCTTTTAGAATTTATTGAACTGGAACATACACCTAAAAACATTCTCATTAGAGCTGTTAAAACAACTTTGTCACAAGCCGCCAAAGAAAAAGCTGTGAAAGAAGTAGTCGACCTTTGTGAAACTTTTTCCCTCAGCCCTACTTTTTTGCATTTACTAACCCAAAAAGGCAATTTTCTTCCTAAAATCAAATAAATT
>CAZEIB010000448.1:0-1607 GCA_964511785.1 uncultured Oscillospiraceae bacterium | reverse complement strand
GGGGAATAGAAAGAGTTAAAGGACGGGTTAAGTCCAAACTCAAAATGCCCATTAGAGATTTTGCATCTACAATATATCTTCCTGAGGTTAAATCGTAGTTTCCTCCAAATTTTGCAATTACATTTACAAAATCCTTAACGGCCTCAATGGTAGGCAACGAAAGGGTAATGTTATCCATAAAAAGGCTCCTCTCTAAAGTGAAATAAATCATTACATCTATTGTACGAGGGAAAAAAAGAAATTGCAACAACAAGGGAAATTATTGACAAATGAAACCTGAAAACTTATGCTGAAATAGAAATAGAAATAGAAATAGAAATAGAAAAAGAAGAAGAAGAAGAAGGGAGGGGTAAATTTGTTGATTCAGTGGAATGAACAATCTATTACCTGGTTTGAACAAGCTTCTGCATATACGAGTTTTCATAAAAACCTTGCGCAAATGTTGCTACCTTATTTAAATAAAGCAGATACGCTATGCGACTTGGGATCGGGAATTGGATTAATTGACTTCGCTTTATCTAATCATTTGAAATCCATTACCGCTGTGGATATTAATTCTTACGCTATTAACCATTTAAATCAAAAAACCGCAGAAAAAGAAATTCATAACCTGCAAGGAATAGTTAAAGATGCTAAAGAATTGATAGGCAAATGGGACCATGTACTGGCAGTATTCCATGGCGATATGGAAAACGATGTGGAAAAATATTTAGCTTTAGCAAAAAAACAACTGATTGTAATTACCCATGGGGACCCTATAAAAGGCAAAAAAGAAGTGAAAAAATGCAGTTCTATTTCGAAAAGTGCTGAAATACTTAAAAGAAAGCAATTGCCTTATATCCTTATACAAGAACAGTTAGAATATGGCCAGCCCTTTACTTCTTTTATAGAAGCCGATAATTATGTAAAAGCATATAAACCTTTTTTAAAAGAAGGTGAAAGAGAAGGGTATTTAAATAAAAAATTAATACCAAGCACAAAGGAAGGTTTTAAGTATTATTTACCTAAAAGAAAAACTTTTGGTATATTTATTATAAGGAGTGAAAATGATGAGAACCTTTGAAGAAGACGTGGCTTTAGCCCAGGCCTATCATGGGCATTTGTGTTCGGGGCAATGTATTGGTGTAAAAATGGGTCGCTATGGTATGGAGTTAATTGGAGTAGATCCTCAGGTAAATCCTAAAGATATTATGGTATTTGTTGAATGTAACCGTTGCCCTGCAGATGCTATAGGGGTAGTTACAGGGTGTAAAATAGGCAAACGAACCTACTATTTTTATGATTATGGTAAAGTAGCCTGTAGTTTTTTAAACCTTAAAACCGGCAAAGCTGTACGTGTTCAACGTAAAAAACGTATGCACCCTGCCGATGGGGAAGATATGATTGATTTTTATAAAAACTTACCTAACGAAGTGTTTTTTAAAGTAGAAGAAGTGGAAATTGCTTTAAATGCCACTGATTATCCCGGCCCGCCGGTAGATATTAGCAGCTGCGAAGAATGTATGGAAGACATTACCGATGGCAGGCAAATAGTGGTAGAAGAAAAAACTTTGTGCAAAAGTTGTGCAGGTTTGGGGTATTATCAGAAGTTATAAAACTATTTTGTA
>CAZEIB010000447.1:0-1608 GCA_964511785.1 uncultured Oscillospiraceae bacterium | reverse complement strand
TGGTCTAATAAATCTTTTATTTCTTGCCGTTTGGTATGACCATCAACAGGGCAGGGGTTTTTGGTAATGGGTAATTTTAGTTGATTGGATATTTTTTGAATATGTTTTTCCTTTAAGTAAACCATAGGCCTGATAACAGTAATATTAGCTCTGGATAAGTAAGTAACAGGGTGGAAAGTATGTAAACGGTTTTCATAAAGTAAACTCATTAGCAAAGTTTCAATGGCGTCTTCTCCATGGTGACCAAGAGCCAGTTTATTACAATGAAATTCATTGGCCAAATTATTTAATATGCCTCTTCGCATTTTAGAACACAAAGCGCAGGGGTTTTTTTCTTTTCGATCTTCAAAAAGAATTTGTGCAATATCGGTTTTGCGAAGGGTAAAAGGAATTTGCAAATTTTCACAAAGATCCTTGATCGGATCTGTGTGAAAAGGTTCCAGACCTAGGGAAAGGGTAAAAGCATGAAGGGTATAATCTTTTTTAGAAAATTTTTTATATAAGGATAGAGCGTACAATAATAGCAAACTATCTTTTCCGCCGGAAACGCCAATGGCAATACGGTCACCGTTTTCTATCATGTGAAAATCCCTATCAGCTTTACGGATACAACCTAATACTTGTTTCATAAAAACTCCTTGATTAAATGTAGGAATTAAGGATAACACATTTTAAAAAACAAGGCAATGATAAAATTTGTTTGCAAATAAAGCAAACAAAAACAAAAAAGATTGACAAAATACGAAAACGATAGTAAGATAAATTGTGGAGGGAGATAAAATGGATTTAGAAAAAAGATCTTTAGAAGATTTGGTAAAAGGGTACCATTACAAGAAAGAAGAAGGAGAATATAGTTGTCAATACTGCAACCGATCTTTTGCAAATGGTGAAGTATATCCTATGGAAGAAAGATTCTATACTGCAAAAAAAGCGGTGAAAAAACATATTCAACTAGCCCATGGAGGAAGTTTTTATATGTTAAATAAAGGGAAGAGCAAATATAACACTTTAACAGAACATCAGCAACAATTGTTGGAAATGTTTGCTCTAGGCCTTACTGACAAAGAGATAGCCAATGCCCTTTCCTTAACTCCTGCTAACATACGAAGGCAAAAATTTACTTTTAGAGAGAAGGCTAAACAAGCAAAATTGTATTTAGCTTTATATCAACTGGCTTTTGAAACGGAAAATTTTAAGGAGGAAATGATGATGCCTATTCATGATGAGGCTGTTTATTATGACGATCGATATATTATTACTTTAAAAGAAGCAGAAAAAATTATTAAAACTGCTTTTGAAAGCACTGACCCACTAAAATTAAACAATTTTCCTGTAAAAGAAAAAAAGAAGGTGGTTATTTTAACAGAAATTGCTAAAACCTTTGAAAAAGGACGAGAATACACAGAAAAAGAAATAAATGAAAAAATTGAAGCTATCTATTTTGATTATGTTACCTTACGTAGATATTTAATTGAGTACGGCTTTTTAGATAGAAAAGCTGATGGCTCAAAGTATTGGATATTATAAAAACCTCCTCTTTGGAGGTTTTTATAATAACGAAAAGCTTTACGGCTTATGCTAAAAAAGAAAAAGAATTAATAGTGTGTT
>CAZEIB010000446.1:1350-1611 GCA_964511785.1 uncultured Oscillospiraceae bacterium | reverse complement strand
TGAAAAGATAATAAAAGCTAGCTTACTGAATCAAAGGGAGTACACTGGAACTAGAGGTTCCGCTCATCTCAGGAAAAAATTAACCAAAGTGAAACCAAAGAATTTCTATTTTTGCTATAATATAAATAACTAAACGTGATAGAAGATATAAGTAGAGTTCCTTACATAGCCATTGCACAGTGAAGGGTTGATTATATTGAAAATTAACAGGTCAATTCAGGTATACATAGAACTCATAGTTTTTTCTTTCGTATTTCTGCT
>CAZEIB010000446.1:830-1340 GCA_964511785.1 uncultured Oscillospiraceae bacterium | reverse complement strand
CCACTATTTTTAAAGACGAGTATTTGTTTGGCTGGGCTATCCATAACTGGATTTTTTTTCTAATTCTATGTCTCGTTCCGCTATTTTTAGTTTTAATTAATAAACGATTGATTTCAACTTTTATGAGCATTGGGATTGTGGGCGGACTTTTTATAGGAAATTACCTTGGTGATTATCTAAGAGCTATCAATATAGCTAAAATAACTCCTGAGATCAGTAATCAAGAAATTGCAAAGCTTCATCTTGACCCTGGATTTTTTATTTGGATTGCTATTATAATAGGATTTGCTATTGTTTCAGTAATAGCCGAATTATTAACGCGGAAAAAGGTCTAGGATTCTTCTAAGGATTAAGAATATAAAAAGAGGGGTAAGGATTCTTTAGAATCCTTTTTTAATCTAAGTTTATTTCATGGAGAATATAATAAATTAGGCTCATAGAGCATACTATATTTGGAAAGAAAAAATAATTCCAAATAAATCTATTTTAAAACATCCTAAATTCAACAAA
>CAZEIB010000446.1:0-820 GCA_964511785.1 uncultured Oscillospiraceae bacterium | reverse complement strand
AAGAGGAAAAAATAGTTAAATATATTTTAATTGGTTTATTTAGTGTGATTGTTTTGTTTTTGCTTTATATGATTTTTAGCTTATGGAGCACACCATAATCGGTTAAAGTTAGTTTGGTAAATCGATTGATAAAACAAAGCATGAAATGAGATAATCTTTAAGCAAGTTTAAATGAGTTTAGACATGGAACTATAAAATAAAGTGAGGTACGAAAATGAGAATGCTTGTAAAATACACAGCTTTTATTGACTTAAATCAGGCTGGAGAAGAAGTGGAACGTAGTTACTATTTATCATTTATTAACAAGGAAGATGTCATTGATATTCCTTTTGAATCATTGGAAGAACTCCAAACAAAAGCTGGGAAGTATACCTTGGCAGCGTTTATGAAATCGGATGAATTTAAGGAGAAGGTTGAAGAATTTGATGACATGGAAGATTTTTTTAAGGATGTTGAAACATTAGTACTTTATGATGAATCGATCCCAGTGGAAGAAATGGAATTGAAGAAGGAATGAACCAAAAGTCACTGACCTGGATTAAAGGGCTTGTATTACCATTTTTAGCAATAGCTTTGTATCTAGCGTATCATTGGTTGGAAAAAAATGTACTAGTTGATCAGTTTTTCACACAGGGACTGTCTAAATTTATTTTAAGAGGCTTATCAGGGATTTCTGCAGTAGTTTCTTATTCCATTGCAGAGTTTTTGGCTGTAGCCATAAATATACTTCTGATAGTTCTAGTTATTAAATTGATAGTGAATCTGTATAATGGAAAAAACATCTTGTATTCTTTTTTTAGGATTTCAAATACAGTTTCGT
>CAZEIB010000445.1:0-1613 GCA_964511785.1 uncultured Oscillospiraceae bacterium | reverse complement strand
GGATTGCTCATTTTATACTTCAATTATATCACAACACATTAGCTGATGAATGGATAATATACCCACGCCAAGGGAGAGCCCTACACCAAAACTACTAACATATAATTGTAGAGGTCTACTAAGAATCTCATTTCTTATGGAATTTACCATAAGCAAAGGAATAGAAACATTGCTAGAGTTTCCGTAATCTTTAAGTAGTAAAGGAACTTTCTCATCAGGGATACTTAATTTTCTTTTAAGCTTGTTTATGATTATTTTACTTGCATGATGTATTAGGAAGTAGTCAATTTTTTCAGGTTCTATTGCAGAAAACTTAAGAATGAAGTGATTATACATTTCTCGAGTTGCCTTAGGAATATTTGAAATAACAAATGCAAAAACATCATCCCCTTGCATAAAAAGATTCAGATTATTTCGTTTTATACTACCACCATATTCACGTTCTATAAAAGAGTCTGGAGTGACCATATTTCTGTAACCACCATCTGGAATAATTATAGTATGCTCTCCTCCACCATCTGTCATGAATGATAGCTTAAAGTTGTCACTATTTTTAGGATAATATTCAATAGCAGTTGCAGAACCTGCATCACTGAAAAGAGGATATGCACTTTTATCATTATAGTTAATATTTTTTGTTTGAGTGTTTCCTACTAACAGCAATCCTCTCTTTATTGAGCCTGAAGAAATCAATGAACCTATTACACTTAGACCATAAACATAGCCTGAACAACCTTGTGAGACATCAATAGTCATACAGGTTTTAGGTAATCCTAGACGATGTTGTAATAAGCAAGAAGTAGCAGGCATTTTATAATCAGGTGTTTGACTGACAAAGACAATCAAATCAATATCATCCTTATTCCATTGGAGTTTTTCTATAAGATGTTGAGCAGCTTCATAGCAAAGATCAGATGTACAAACATTATTCATAGCAACGTGACGACGTTCAATGCCAATAGCTGATATAAAATCAGGTCTATTTTCTACTGGAACTACAGAATAGTCAATATTCTCAACAACATTATTTGGTAAACATACAGTAATGCCCTGGACTTTAATATTATTAATCTCAACAAAAGCCATAATACAGATTTTATAACAGAGGACAAAAAATGCCCTCTGTTGATTTATCACTTGGATTGTATTATCTTAAACAAATCATTGACGGTGTTGCAACTTCTAATATCAGCACCGGTAACAACAACATCATATTCGTCATCAATCATTGAAATAACTGATAAAACTAATAATGAATCCCATTCATCAAGTTTGCGGAAATGGGTTTCAGCACTTATCTTTTCTGCTGGTGTTTCTTCGAATTCTTCAGCAAATCTTTTTACAAAATCCTCTAATTTCATTTTTTTAAAGTTTAAAAGGTATGAATAAATATAGTTAATATTATTAAAATATTTTATAATTTCTTACTTTTCCAGTATAGGTTGATAATTCAAGTAGAGATTGATGATGCAGTCTAGGATACATTCTCCGTACTAATTTTTCTAACGTATCATCAGTGCCTACTTCATAAAATTCAGTTACCCCGTCTTTTGCCATGTTATGAGTTATATTTGTCCAAAGAACAGGGTGTGTAATATGCTGGATAAGATTAC
>CAZEIB010000444.1:0-1618 GCA_964511785.1 uncultured Oscillospiraceae bacterium | reverse complement strand
CCCAGTAAATCGTAACAGGCAGTAACCAAACGGTCAAGGCCACTTTTTTCAATGCCAAGCTCTTCTAAAAAAAGCTGGCGATCTTCTTCTTCCATTTGGGCAATTTCTTCTTCAATTTGTGCGCTAATAATTAACACTTCTGCTTCTTGGGTGGAAGCTTTTTCCATTAAAGTACTTACACCGGGTATGTCTTTAGGGTCTTTATTTACATCGCTTTCAGCAATGTTGGCAGCGTAAACTACAGGTTTGGTTGTTAGTAAAAACCAATCACGGATAATATCTTTTTCTTCTGTAGTAGCAACAAAAGTTCTGCCAGGTTGTTCTTGCTCTAAATGAGCCAAGAGCCTATCGGCTAATTCGGCTTCTTGTATAAAGAGAGGGTCACCTGACTTCATCATCTTTTTTGCTTTATCTCGCCTTTTTCCTAAGGTTTCCATATCGGATAAAATTAACTCAAGTTCTATGGTTTCCATATCCCGAATAGGGTTTACTTCTCCGTCAACGTGGATAATGTTTTCGTCTTCAAAACAGCGAACGACATGAACAATGGCATCAACTTCTCTAATATGGGATAAAAACTTATTTCCCAAGCCTTCTCCTTTGCTGGCACCTTTAACAAGGCCTGCAATGTCAACAAATTCTATAGTAGTGGGTACAGTTCGCTTAGATTGAAATATATTTAACAATACATCTAACCTGGGATCTGGCACCAAAACAACCCCTGTGTTTGGTTCTATAGTACAAAAAGGGTAATTGGCTGCTTGAGCCCCGGCTTTTGTAATAGCATTAAATAAGGTACTTTTACCTACATTGGGTAATCCGACTACGCCTAATTTCATGAATGAATATCACCTTTCGTTAGCAAATTTACGGCTCATATTATAGCATTGCTATAAGGATAAAAGCAAACTCTCACTTTGAGAGAAGATATGATGAGAGGGAAAAAGCAAAATAGGTATTTCTTTTTCATGGTATATCTGTTAAAATAGAATCATTCGTATGAAACTCGAAAACAAATGTGACATATTTATACACCTTTTCTTTATATAGGTTAAATATAGGCACATAATAAAAAAATAATAGGGGGAATTTATCATGGCGGAATACCGTACCACAGATATTCGAAACGTTGCCCTTTTAGGGCATGGCAGCGAAGGGAAAACGACCTTAGCTGAGGCAATGCTCTTCGCTGCGGGCATTATTGATCGACAAGGAAAAGTAGAAGATGGAACTACTGTAACCGACTTTGATCCCGAAGAAATAAAACGGGGTAGTTCTATAAGTGCTGCAGTTGCACCAGTTGACTGGGCCGGAAAAATTTTGAATATTATTGATATTCCCGGTTATTTTGACTTTGTTGGCGAAATGATGGGGCCACTTCGAGTGGTTGAAACTGCTGCTATTGTAGTAAGTTCTATGGGTGATGTAGCAGTAGGAACTGAAAAAGCTTGGAAATATGCAGGAGACCATAAAGTTGGACGTATGTTTATCGTAAATCAAATGGATAGAGAATATGCCAACTTTTATAAAGTAGTAGAAAACTTGCGGGCACAGTTTGGTAACAGTGTTGTGCCCATGCTATTACCGATCGGACAGGGAGATAGCTTTAAAGGGGTAG
>CAZEIB010000443.1:0-1620 GCA_964511785.1 uncultured Oscillospiraceae bacterium | reverse complement strand
TCATACTCATAAGAACCTTTTGAATAATGATCAATTGCCTGCAAACTCATACCCATGCTAGAGAACCCTCCATCGTTATACAGGTTTTGCATGGTAACCTTACGGGTCAAGTCAGAGAACAGCGTAATACAATAGTCTGCACATTCTAAAGCGGTAGCATTACCCAACGGACTCATTTTATTGGCAAAGTCCAGCAAGTTCTGCATTCCAGCTACTCCACTTCCAGCCGTAGTCAATGTAGGAGATTGTGATACAGTATTGATTCGTACATTTTTAGCATTACCATAAATATAACCAAAGCTGCGAGCTATTGACTCAAGCAAGCTCTTGGCATCAGCCATATCATTATATCCAACAAAGGTACGTTGTGCTGCTATATACGTAAGGGCTACGATCGATCCGTATTCACTGATCGCATCCATCTTCTTGGCCACTTGCAGCATTTTATGGAAAGAAACAGCAGAAATATCTAATGTTTTATCCAATAAGCCGTAGTCCAGATCGTCATATGCTCTCTTCTTGCGTACATTAGGACTCATGCCAATCGAGTGTAAAACGAAGTCTATTTTACCTCCTAATACTTCCATCGATCTAGCAAAGACATGCTCTAAATCTTCTACCTTTGTAGCATCAGCCGGAATGATTTCTACATTTAATTGTTCGCCTAATGCGTTTACGTCGCCCATGCGTACAGCCGTAGGCGTATTACTCAATGTTATTTCCGCCCCTTCTTCTACAGCTCTTTCTGCTATCTTCCAAGCAATAGACTGATCATTTAAAGCACCAATAATACCTTTTTTTCCTTTTAATAAATTGTAACTCATAGTTCGTTTAGTATAAATCCGCACAAATGTAATCATTTTGTGCAATAAACAAACACATAAAGGAATAAATTGACATGTGCACCTTGCAAAACAGGCGGCAAATAGCCAACCGCAGTTAACGAATAGATAAAAAGAAGGATTTATTCTTTAATATAAACGCGCTTCACACGAGGTGAAATAGAAGTAAGAACTTCGTATGGGATAGTATCTAACTTATCGGACAATTCATGGACTGGCAACTCATCACCAAAAATCAGTACTGTATCTCCCTCTTTGGCATCGGTATCCGTAACGTCAATCATTGTTAAGTCCATACATACATTACCTACCACCGGACATCTATGTCCTGCAATCAGCACCTCTCCATTTCCGGTTCCCAAGCGGCGATTGAAGCCATCAGCATATCCAATAGGAATAATAGCAATACGTGAATCTCTTTTCAAATAAGTTTTACGTCCGTAACCAATAGACTCTCCTTCTTTCAGGTGTTGAACCTGAAGAATAGTCGTCTTTAGAGAGCTTACATTCTCCAAGAATCCATCACTTATACCCGAAGGACTGATTCCATAAAGAGAAATACCTAAACGAACCATGTCTAATTGGTATTCAGTGAATCGCTCGATACCGGCAGAATTTAACACATGCTTAATTACTTTGTGTCCCAACGCTTCTTCCAAACGATGGGCTGTCTCAATAAACAAATCAATCTGCTGTTGGGTGAATGCATCATGCACAACCTCATCGCTTCCGGCTAAGTGGGAAAAAACAGATCGTACCTCTATCCCACTTTGTTCTT
>CAZEIB010000442.1:0-1621 GCA_964511785.1 uncultured Oscillospiraceae bacterium | reverse complement strand
TGGGCATTTGCAACCTTTAAGTTTCATGGAAAAAAAGTACTTTTTACTTTTTACATTGTATTGATGATGCTTCCTTTTCAGGTTACGATGCTTTCAACGTACCTTGTTTTAAAAAACTTAGCGATGACTAATTCACATATGGCAATTATTCTGCCGGGTGTATTTTCAACATTTCCGGTATTTTTAATGTATCGCAGCTTTGCGCAAATTCCCAAGGGACTTTTAGAGGCAGCCAAAATAGATGGAGCAAATGAATGGAAAACATTTTTCTACATTGGGCTTCCACTCGGATTTAGCGGACTTCTCTCCTGTCTTGTTTTAGGCTTTTTAGAATATTTCAGTCTTGTAGAACAGCCCCTTGTTTTTTTAAAGGATAAAAGCCTGTGGACCTTATCCTTATATTTGCCGGATATCGGACTGGCTCAAGTGGGTTATGCATTTGCAGCATCTGTAGTAGCCCTAATGCCGGCTCTGTTTGTCTTTTTGTTTGGGCAGGAGTATTTGGAAAAAGGAATTATAGCATCGGCAATAAAAGAGTAGCGGAGGTTTAAGGTGAAAATAAATATTAGCAAATTTCAGAAAAAAATGGGACTTACAGCAATAATATTTTTTGTTTTTTTATCTGTATGCGGACTAATTTCAAGGGGCATTTATAGTGCCAATCTCCCGCAGGTAACGACGGGTTATGGTTCCAATATGAGATTGTCACATCAAGTTGAAAAGGAAGGAAAGATAGTAGAAAATAGAACGCTTGCGGTTTCTGCAGAGCCCAATCTTTTAATTTCTTCTTTTTTGATAGAAAGCGGGCAGCAGGTTGCTGAGGGAACACCTCTCTTGCAAATAGATATGGATGATTTAAATGATAAAATAGAAAGTGTCAAAAGAGAGATTAAGAAAAAGGAAATAGAGATTTCAACGATAAATCAGAATAAAGCTCTTTCCAATCAGGAACAGGAATTAATGAAAAAACGAGCGGAAGAAGACTATGCATCAGCCAAACATGCGACAGATGTGAATAGCAGTAAGGCACAGGATGATTTGAATCAGGCTAAGCAGGAGCTTGATAGCTTGGGTAGTAAAAAATCATATGTGAATCAAAAAAAAGAAAAAGATGATCAATATAAGACCTTTAATAAAACCATTGCGAAGCTGGAAAAGGAATTAGAAAAATTAAATAAAGATCCCGAAAAGGTGGATGAAATTAAAGCTAAAAAGGCAGAAATTAAGGCAGCTAAGGCGGAGCTTAAGGAATATATAAAAGCCTTGGAAAAGACCCTTTTAGATGAATGGGAAAGTAAAAAAGCTCAATATGAAAGTAATATATCAGGTAGTGAGGATGCGCTGAGAGGGGCACAGCAGGAGGGGCAAGCGAACCTGACGAATGCAAATAGGACAATGGAGGATGCAAATAAGGCTTTACCGAGTGAAAGCAGTCTTTCACTGGCAAAGCTTGATTTAGAGGAATTAAAACAACAATTAGTAAAATATGAAGCACTTCATCAGGAAAAGGGCATTATTACATCAACATGTCAAGGCGATATTATTAAGATCAATGCTTCTGCCGGCGATATAACCGGAGAGACGGCAATTTTGACAATGACAGATAAAACAGCAGGTTACC
>CAZEIB010000441.1:0-1626 GCA_964511785.1 uncultured Oscillospiraceae bacterium | reverse complement strand
AGGGTTTGCCAAAGGGCTATTTCTTTTAGCATAATCTCCATTTCGCTAGAATTATACATAAAATCGCCATAGCGGGGACGGACCATTACATGAATAGGAATAGTGCTCACTTGCCTAATTTGTTTGTATAAAGTAGGGCTAGGGCTAAGGCCGCCAATTAATAAGCTGGAGCAAAGTTCTAAGCGAGTTGCTCCCCCTTTTATAGCATTTTTAGCGCTTTCAAGGGTATCCACACAAACTTCTAAGGTGTAATTTTTCATAGTTTATCACTCCTTTTTCTTAAGTAAGAGTATACCCTTTTTATCCTTTTACTGCTCCAATCATAACCCCTTTTACAAAATATTTTTGTACAAAGGGATAAATACACATTACCGGCACAGAAGCAACCACGATAACAGAATATTTAAGCAAATCTGTTAACCCTTGTTTTTCGCTTAACTCTCGCACATCGGCAATCATAGTCGGGTCAATTTTATTTTGAATTAGCACTTCTCTTAACACAATTTGTAAAGGTTGCAGTTTGGTAGAGTTTAAATAAATCATGGCATTAAAGTAGGTATTCCAATGACCAATGCCATAGTATAAAGCCAGTACAGCTAAAATAGGGGCGGATAGGGGAACCACTATACGAAGCATAAACTGAAAAGGTGTACAACCATCTAACGAGGCTGCTTCAAAAAGAGCATCAGGAATATTTCCTACAATAAAAGTACGGCACAAAATTACATTCCACACACTTAAAGCCACGGGAAAAATCATAGCATAGCGGGTATTAATTAACCCTAGTTTTTGCACTACCATATAGGTAGGTATCATTCCCCCACTAAAATACATGGTAAATACCAGCAAAGCACTTACAACATTGCCACCTGTAAACTCTTTTCTAGATAAGGGATAGGCACATAACATAGTCATTACCAAGTTTACAATTGTACCTACAACCATGTAAAAGAAAGAGTTGTAAAAACCTGTTAAAATTTTAGGGTTTTTAAACACGGCTTCATAACCTTTAAGGGTAGGTTCTACCGGAAATAACCAAACATCCCCGCGAACTACTGCCCCGGGAGAAGAAAAAGAAGCAGAAACAACATAAACAATAGGTAATAGCACCAATAGTAAAATAAGTATTAAAAAGGCATATGTCAGCCCCATAAAAACTTTATCTGAAGGAGAGTCTTTAATCAACGTCTTTTCTTTTTTCTGTTTAGCCTTCATCATTTTTCTTCCTCCTTTCTTACCACAAACTGGTTTCTGTTAAGGCTTTAGATGCCTGATTAACAACAACCAATAAAATAAAAGAAATAATAGAGTTAAATAAGCCTACAGCAGTAGAAAAACTATAGTTACCATTTTGTAAACCTACTTTATATACAAAGGTGGAAATAATTTCAGAAGTTTCAAGGTTCATGGCATTTTGCATTAAATAAACTTTTTCAAAACCGACAGTCATAATATTTCCACAGCTAAAAATTAACAAAATAATAATAGTGGGTCTAATAGAAGGCAAATCCACATGCCATATACGTTTTAAACGGGAGGCCCCGTCTACAATGGCCGCCTCTTGCAGTTCTTTATTGACCCCTGCTAATGCGGCAATATAAATAATAGAGTTATAACCCATAGTTT
>CAZEIB010000440.1:0-1628 GCA_964511785.1 uncultured Oscillospiraceae bacterium | reverse complement strand
TGCGTTAATACACCTAGGTCCCTGATATCCGAATTGCTGGCATTACTTAAAGCAAAATCTATAATCCGATACTTTCCTCCAAAAGGAACGGCTGGTTTTGCAGTGTTCTTGGTTAAGGCTTTTAAACGTGATCCTTGGCCACCTGCTAAAAGCATTCCGGCCATATTATTTTCATTACGCATTCCTACCTCCTAAATATATAAAATTTATTCATTGATCGATTCGTATGAAAAAGTTTTCCTATATTATAAGTTTATCACTAAATGAAAGCTTTTTGGTATATTTTCCATGTAAAATAAAACAAAAGAAACAGAAGCTTCTCAGCTTCTGTTCCTTTTATTAAATAATCATTTCTAATTTTTCTTATTCTTAATAGTAAACTTTCATATATTTTACTTTTATTCAACTTCAATGAATATTTCTAGCATCTTATCGAACTTATTCTTCCATCTTTTTATAAAACTGAGCAAGAATGGCTCCAGAGATATTATGCCAAACAGAGAATACAGCACCAGGTACTGCAGCCATAGGATACGCTGCGAAGGAAGTTGTTGCTAAACTTGTTGCAAGTCCAGAGTTTTGCATACCGACTTCAATAGATATAGCCTTCTTCTTTGAGAGTGGAAGGCCTAAGACCTTACCAATACCGAAACCAAGTAAGTAGCCAAGAACATTATGCAAGATTGCAACACCAATAATCAATAAACCCGCCGAACGAATTTGGTCCGCATTTGCACTAACAACGGATGCAACAATCATAACAATAGCAGTAACTGAAATTAGAGGAAGAATATCGGCTGCCTGTTGGGCTTGTTTGGTAAAAAATTTGTTAACAATAAAACCTAGAATAAGGGGTAACATAACTACTTGAACAATTGACAAGAACATAGAAAAAGGATCCACTTCCACCGTTGCTCCTAATAAAATTTTTGTTAATAAGGGTGTAAGAATAGGTGCCAATAAGGTCGAAATAGATGTCATAGAAACAGATAGGGGCACATCTCCATCGGAAAGGTAGGTAATCACATTCGATGAAGTACCTCCAGGGCAAGTACCAACCAGAATTACACCAATCATTAAGGCATCTGGAAGGCTAAACACTTTTCCTAAAGCAAAGGCCAAAAGGGGCATAATGGTAAACTGGGCAATGACACCGATAATTACATCTTTGGGACGTTTAAAAACGAATAAAATATCCTCAGGACTAAGGGTAAGCCCCATCCCAAACATTACAATCATTAACAAGGGCGTTATCCATGAGGTTTGAATCCAACCGGTCAGACTCGGGAAGAATAAAGACACGGCAGCTACAATAAGTACTATGATAGCCATATGATTTTGTAGAATATCACTTAATTTTCTTAATACACTCATTTTTATATCCTCTCATAAATATAAATAAATTTTCATAATTAATCATGAATGGCTATAGTTTATCACTAATATTCAAGAAATTCAAAACTTCCACAGAGATAAAAGGACTAGGAAAGAAGAGTACTTCTTCATTCCTAGTCCTTATTAAATCGGCCTAAATCTTAAGTGAAAAGTTTTATATTTTTCAACTACATCCACTTCCCACTTAGTGTTGTAGGATTTGAAACCTATTTTGCGCTAGTCTTTATTATTGA
>CAZEIB010000439.1:0-1629 GCA_964511785.1 uncultured Oscillospiraceae bacterium | reverse complement strand
TATTTCCTCCTCCAACAGAGGGAAGTTGATCCGCATCCCCTACCATAATTAAGCGGGTTCCAGGTAGAATAGCTCGCAAGAGACTGCGCATTAATAGTAAGTCTACCATAGACATTTCATCTACAATAACACAGTCTACCTCTAAAGGATTATCTTGGTCTTTAGAAAAATTATTGTCATCTCCGCCGTATTCTAATAAGCGGTGAATGGTTTTGGCTTCCACACCTGTAGCTTCACTCATTCGTTTAGCGGCCCTGCCAGAGGGAGCGCAAAGAACAAAGTTTTCCCCAGCTTTGGCCAAAAGCTCAATTATACAGTTGATAATAGTGGTTTTACCTGTGCCTGGACCACCGGTAATGACTAAAACGCCTTCATCAATAGCAGCTTGTACAGCTTTAATTTGTTGAGGATGAAAGGAGATATCGTTTATTTTTTCAAACAAGGCAATTTGTTCTAAGGTGAGGTTACTTGGCTGGTAAGGCAAGGCTTTCATCAATTCGTGAAGGCGTAAGGCAACTTCCCTTTCGGCAGAAAAATAAAGGGGAAGGTACAACAAGGTTTCTTCTTCACCTTCTAAGGTGGGGGAGAGTTGTGCCACCAGCTGCCTTTGAATAATCATTTCTTGTAGCTGATTTTTTACTAAGCTTCTATCAATTCGTAAAAGTTGAGCGGCTTTGTCAACAAGCAGGTTATCAGGCAAACAAGTATGACCTGAGGAAATAGCAGCATCTTTTAAAGCAAATAAAAGACCACTTTGAATACGTTCTTGAGATTCTAAAGAAATACCTAAAGCAAGGGCAATTCGGTCGGCGGTTAAAAAACCGATACCTTCAATGTCTTCCACTAGGCGATAAGGGTTGCTTTGGATAACAGTTTTGGTATTTTCACCATAGCGTTTACTGATTTTTACCGCTAAAGAGGCAGAAACTCCATAGCTTTGTAAAAAAACCATGGCAGAACGAACCACCATTTGATCGTGAAAACTTTTGGTTATCTGTTCTGCCCGCTTTGCGCCTATTTTGGAAACTTCCGTTAGTCTATGAGGATGATTGGTCATAATATCTAAAGTGTCTTTTCCAAAATGAGCTACCAATACTTTGGCTGTAGCCGGACCCACCCCTTTAATTAAGCCGGAAGCCAAGTATCTTTCAATACCTAACAAAGTGGTGGGTTCCAAAATATCACAGGCGGTGGCTTTAAATTGCTTACCATATTGGTGGTGTTCTGTCCAATCTCCTTGAAAAACCACCTGCTCACCAGAAGCCAAAACAGGCAAAACCCCAACTACGGTAATATGCTCTCTGCCTTGGCGAGCTTGTAAAACGGTGTACCCGTTGTCCTCATTGTGGTAGGTAATATCTTGTATGGTTGCTTCCAACGTATTCAAAAAGGTCACCTCAAATAAATAGTATTACCTTATTATAACATAGGCACTAGTGCAAAGGTAGGTAATATCAATTAGGCTAGAGGAAAGTTGGAAATAAAAAGAGAATGGGTTATGATAACAATATAGAAAAAAGGGGGGATGGAAGTGGCAACTATGCGAAAATTGGCTGATTTTCATATTCAAGTAGGAACCATGAAAAAAGGGCCATTTATAGTTGTATCCGGACACGATATGAAGGATAT
>CAZEIB010000438.1:0-1635 GCA_964511785.1 uncultured Oscillospiraceae bacterium | reverse complement strand
AATAAAAGAGAGAAGCAGCAAGTTTACTTGCCCACTTCTCTTTAAACGAATATTGTAGTTCTTAACCCATTATGAAATTAACAAGAGATCCTGCAATTAAAAGAAGCCCACCTGCAATCATCTCCTTAACAGCATTAGTCATTGCATTACTATCTTGTGAGCGATAAGCTAAAGCCCAACTAATAATTCCATAGATTAAGAAAATCCCTCCAATAGACTGTGCTAGAAATATCAACAAACTCATTATATTATCAAGCCATTTAAAGTCGTCACCTAAAGCTCCCTCAGCTCCCTCACCAGAAACCAAATATATCTTTGCTAACATCAATTTATCTCCTAAATATTCCATTTTTTTATCTCCTTATAAATATTATTTTTTACCAATAAAAAAGGACTACTGATTTTAGCAGTCCTAACAACGATTTTTTATTTATTTTCATTCATCAAGTGCGTTTAAGGTATCACTTGAATATACATAAATCCTAGAATTTCTAGGCATAAAATCAATAGTAATAATTCCGTCCTCAATGCTTTCCAATTTTTCAATGTTTTCAATAATCTCAACATTAAGTTTTTCATACCTCTCCCATATCCCCACTCTTTTTATAATTTGGGTGTTTAAGGAGATCATATTTATCATCAATTACAGGTTTTTCACCACGAATAACTATAATTTCCTTACTGTTATCTAACTCCCTTACTTCCGAAGGTGTAAGTAATTCCCTTCCAACTAAGCCCTCGTTACTTGAAGAACTCCCAGAGGAACTCCTCGTTATTGTCCTAGTTTTTGTATGTATTGTTTCTTTTCCTAGCATTTCAGAAACGTACTTATGCGTTTCCTGCTCGTTATTTCCTAGATATAAAAAGGTATCACAGTTACCAATGATACTCTCCCAATCATCTTTAAATAAAGTCTTTAACTGTGATATGTTCTGTAAGATTATTGAACAAGAAATTCTACGTGATCGCATTGTCGATAATAGGCTTTGAAAATCATCAGGAAGTGCCACGTTTGCAAACTCGTCCATAACAAAATGAACAGGAACTTCAAGTTCTCCACTAGGATTGCCATCAGCATGCTCGTATAAGATTTGGAAAAGTTGAGTGTATAACATACCAACAATGAAATTATAAGAGGTGTCGTTATCAGGTATAACACAATATAAGACTGTTTTTTGTTTTCCTATTTTATCTAGTTCAATATCATCAGTCTGTGTCATGTTACTTAGCGAAGGCAAAATAAACTTCTCTAATTTTGCAAGTAAAGAAATTTGTATTGATTGTAAAGTTTTATCTCCCCCACTTCTATACGCTTTATAATACTGCCTTGCGATTGGAGCTATATCTAATTCCTCAGCTTCTTTAAACAAAAGGTCAAGATTGGATTCCCCCCTGCCCACTTCACCTTGTCTTAACATTTCCAAAACCATTGAGAAGTTTTGTTCTTGGTAAACAGCTTCTTCCCAGAGGTATGTGATAAGTGCCACTAATAACATTTCCGCAGTCTGATCCCAGAAAGGATCGCCTTTGCCTTCACCTTTTTTAGAAGTGTTTTGCACAAGGTTTCTCGCAAGTCGTTGAATATCATCATAGTTCCTTATATACGTAAAAGGATTATAATAGTTAGTGTTTTTA
>CAZEIB010000437.1:1420-1638 GCA_964511785.1 uncultured Oscillospiraceae bacterium | reverse complement strand
TTGCTGTTTTTATCTAATTGGCTTTTCCTTATAGTATTCATTCGTTATAAAATAAACTATTCCTTCCTGTTTTTTCAAAAAAACTACGGTTTAACAAAGGGGTTACCCTTTATTCATAAAAAATACGTATTTCTTCATAAAAAGGAGCTTCTTTGCTGTAGTTCGTTTAAAAACCGGCACTTGATTTTTTTATTTAACAGCCTTTTTCATCAAGTTAT
>CAZEIB010000437.1:0-1410 GCA_964511785.1 uncultured Oscillospiraceae bacterium | reverse complement strand
AAAGGTTGTATATGCGGGTAGGTAAGCAAAGCCGGCTCTTCTTGGAAAAAAGCAATCTTTTCTATTTCACTTGGGGGCAGTTTTCCAAGGGTAGTAATTTGCCCATAGCATAAAAGGCCGTAGCTTTTTGCCCCTTTGTTTACACAGTACAGGCAAATAGGGCTAAGCTCATAATGTAGGGCACCGGTTTCTTCGAAAAGCTCCCGTTTGGCCGTTTCAAAAATGGTTTCTCCTTCTTCCCTTCTACCCCCGGGTATTTCCCAAGTATTTCGTTTTTCATGTTTACAGTACACCCATTTTTCATTATAACGGCTTACAATCACTGCATATTTTATAAGCCCCTCTTCTACTGCTGAAAGTTCTTCAAAGGTTATTTCTACCATTGTCAATCCTCTTTTTTTTCCTTTGTTTTATCTGTTTAAGCCATTTACCTTTCCATTATTTCCTTTACCCGCCCTACCTGGCCATCTTCCAGCATTACTTTTATTCCATGGGGATGAAAAGAGCTTTTGGTAAGAATTTTTGCTACTACCCCTTGGGTTAACTCCCCTGTTTTTTGGTGGGGTTTTAATACCACCTTTACCTTTGCCCCAATGGTTATATCCCCTCTATTTTGTCCTGTCAAAAAAACACCTCCTGAATGTAATCCTTCTTTTAAGGTTTAATCATACCATAAAACCTTATGTACTAAAAAAGAAAGTTTGCCCATTTCCTCTTCTTTTATGGTAATGTTCCGTTCCATTTCAGCACTCCTTTTAGGGGGTTATCACTAAAATCAAAGGTATGAAGCACAGGGTTATTTCTTAAATCTAATTCTGTCAGCTGATTTTGATAACCATACGCCCGCTCTAGTTCTATATTGTTTTGTAAATTTAAACTTTGCAATTGATTATCACTGCAGTTAAGGGTTTTTAAAACAGGGTTATGGCTTACATCAAGAGTTATCAACTGACTTTCAGAGCAATAAAGTTCTTTCAAAGCAGAGGTTTCCTTTAAATTTAGGGTTCTTAATTCATTCTGGTTGCACCTTAGTTCTGTAAGAAGGCTGTTTTGGCTTACATCCAGCTCTGTAAGGCGGTTATTATCACTGCAGTTAAGGGTTTTTAAAACAGGGTTATGGCTTACATCTAACTCTTTAATATAATAATTCTCGTAACAAGAAAAAATTTCTAATTCACTGTTTTGCCTTACATCTAAATTCCTTAATTTATTATTTCCACAATCAAGCACTTTAAGTTTAGTGTTTTTGCTTATGTCCATTTTTCTTACACTAACAGCTACGCACCTTAACTCTTCCAGTGCGGTAAAATATTCAATGCCTGACAAATCAAAAATAAATCTCCACTGTCATCCTTCCTCATTTTTAATTTTAAAGAAGTAATGTCTTCTACATCTTTATCCTTAATTTTC
>CAZEIB010000436.1:0-1642 GCA_964511785.1 uncultured Oscillospiraceae bacterium | reverse complement strand
AAAATACTCAAAGTAGCGTTTTTCTGTCATACCCTCACAAAACAAAATAATTTGTCCCAAATTGGCATTTTTAATGTTTTTCTGCCGATTTGCTGACAGTTCTGTTCTACTCATCAAAACCACCACCTAATATATCATCATAATTAAATATAGGTATAGCCCCATACTTTCCTTGGAGATAATCCTTGTTAAACGTAGCATCATCTCTTACTCTCAAATCCGAAAGCGAATATAGCGATGATTCACCTTTATAGTTCTTATCCACAAATACTACTTCATCTCTTCTGAACTGTTCCTTATTAAGCAAAGATACATCATGAGTTGTAAATACTAACTGTGCTTTGGTATTATTATCATCCTGAAAAATATCAATTATAAGTTTTGTTAATAGTGGATGTAATCTAGCTGACATTTCATCTACAATAAAAACCCCACCTTGTTCTGTCACTTCTAAAACTTCTTGAATATATGATAAAAAGCGTAAGGTTCCTGTTGATTCTTTTTGTAACTCAAACGTTTTTTCACCAGTAATATTACCTTTCGCATCATATAAATCATGAATTGTTTTTACTATCTTTTTTTCCTTTTCCTCTCCTGTTTTTTTATCAACAACAGTTTTTTTCTCAACCTCCAGTGCTTTTATTCCAACATCTATCTGAGTAAGATATTTTTCAATCTTTGTTCTATATTTATCATTTTCAACTATTCTATCACTTAGTCGTACAATTCCTGCTAAGCCCTTTACAGACGCTTCAAAAAACACCTCTAGAAACACATCATATTCTTTGATAAAAAAATCTATAAAATCATCTAGTATTATTTCTTTTACCTGTTTATCTAAAAAATATTCCAAAACTGCCAAATATAACCTTTCTTTTGGAACTTTAATAAAAGCTTTAATATATTTACTATAATTGCTACCAAATGTTACTACATCATAACCTCTCTCAAAAACCTTTTTATCATCAATAAAGTACCATTCATTAATAACTTCTTTTGTTGTACATTCAAATCCATATTGTATTCTCTTCCCATTAAATGTAAAGATAATTTCAAATTCGGATACATCATCAATATCATCAACTAATTGGAATGGCTCAAGTTTTGTCTTTAGATCCCCTCCTGAAAAATCAAATTCTTCACCTTTATCTTTATTAATAAACTGTCCAAATATATATCTCTCAAAAAAAAGCATAGCTGATATAAAATTAGATTTTCCAGAGGCATTTGCCCCATATATTGCAATTGTTTTCAATAATTTAGTTCCATCACATGCATCTAATAAATGGGATGGATGTTGCTTATATGAAGCAGCCCGCAAATCCAATATTGCTTCATCTTTAAACGAAGTATAATTTTTAATTTTAAACATTATTAACATAACACTACCTCCAAGTCTCTTATATCTTGCTTAAACCATCATCGCGCTAGTTTTTATTTCAAATTTCTTTAGAATTAATATAATTATATGATCGATTTAAATATATGTCAAGTGCAAATACGATATTTTCTCATTTTTTTATATTTTCAACTGTTTAGAGTGTGTTTTTTAATGTAATTTTGCGCATTTTCCGTTTTTAAAATGTAATCCAAAAACACATAACAAAAAACAAGCCACCCAAGGTCAATACCGACCTGGACG
>CAZEIB010000435.1:0-1648 GCA_964511785.1 uncultured Oscillospiraceae bacterium | reverse complement strand
TTCATTCCATATGCTTTCAAAATTCTTCCTCCTACTGTATTGTGTATAATAATCAATTATATTGACTATTCAATTACTTGTCAATTCTCAAAAATTAATAATCTCCAAGTGTTCAAATAGTATTTTAAATGCCATGAAAATTAGTATAATACCACCAAGAAGCTCTGCACTAGATTTATACCTTGCCCCAAACTTACTACCTATTTTAACACCAAAATAAGACAAGGTGAAAGTTACAATACCTATTATTATAATAGAAGGTAGTATCTTAACCCTTAAAAAAGCAAAAGTTACTCCAACTGCTAATGCATCAATACTTGTTGCAACTGCAAGAATACTCATGGTTTTAAAGCCAAGTGAAGAGTCAATCTCATTATTTTTTGAATCAAGGCAAACACTAGTTGATTTACCTTCTTTAGCCTTGCAGGTCTTAGATTGCCATGCTTCTTTAATCATATTTAAACCAATTACCCCTAATAAGATAAAAGCTATCCAATGGTCTATACTACGAATACCTTCTTGAAACTGTACACCTAACAAATACCCTATTAATGGCATAAGTGCTTGAAAAACTCCAAAATATAAGGCAATAATTAACATGCTTTTAATATTGATTTTTTTCATAGACAAACCCTTACATATTGCCACTGCAAAAGCATCCATAGAAACTCCTATAGATATTACAAGTAGTTCAAAAATTGTTAGTGAATTCATCTGTATACTCCTAAATACCCAAAGGACTTATCTACATGACTTGCAGATAAGTCCCTATTAATCAATGTTCTTTTATACTTATTCTTCCCAGCTTACCATATCATCAAAACTATTTCTTTTCTTATTTGGAATCTCTTCATTTTCTGGATATCCAATAGGAATTAAGGCTGCTACTTGCATATGTTTTGGAAGGTCAAGGGTTTTATCTAGCTTCTGGGAATCAAAATTACAAACTATACAAGTTCCAAGACCTAAATCTGTAGCTGCTAATGCTATATGTTCTATTGCAATTCCTGCATCAATATCAGCATGGTCCTTACCATCACTACGCTTCCATGATAAAGAACGGTCTACACAAACAACTATAATTGTAGGAACATTCATAATCCATTTTCTTGGATATGCATCTAATATTTCTCTCTTCTTTGTTTCATTAGATACTACTTTATAACGAAGAGGCTGTTTGTTAACTGCTGAGGGCGATAAAATTGCAGCTTCAAGTACAGCACGTATTTTATCTTTTTCAATTTCCTTATCTTTAAAACTTCTTAGAGAATATCTGTTTTGTGCAAGTTGTAAAAACATCTATACCTCCTAGCTATGTGTTTATAATAACATTCTTACCATTGGTTTCAAATATTTTTTTTACTTCTTCCATTAATTCTTTTTTAGGTTCTTTAGTATCTTTAAGCTTATATTCTTCTCCTAATTCTTCCCACTTGTACTCACCCATCTTATGAAATGCTAAGGGTTCAATTTTGGTCACATTAGGAAAATCATCTAAATGATTTGATAAAGCTTTTATACTTTCTAAATCATCTGTTAGCTCTGGTACTACAACATATCTTACCCAAACTTCAATGTTCTTTTCTTTTAAATGATCTAATGTTTCAAGTGTTGGTGAAAGTTTGCCTGCACTTACAAGCTGCTAGGT
>CAZEIB010000434.1:1147-1650 GCA_964511785.1 uncultured Oscillospiraceae bacterium | reverse complement strand
TTTTTTATGTGAAAACTTGAGGTGAAAAAACTTTGTTCATTTTTTAAGGTCAACACAAGGCCTTTGTTTGTAGTATAAACAAAGACTTTTTAGGGGGTTTTGATAAAAAATACTACTGCTGAACAAATTCCGCAAGCACGTAACCTATTTTCCCTTGACATTTAATTTTATACCATACCTGATTGTTTTTTATTTCTTCTCCTAAAAGAATTACTTGGGTACCACTTTTTCTAATTTGAATAAGACGCGTACTATTTTTTTCTGGATTTTTCCTTACATTTAACCCTCCTATAGTAGTGTAGCCTAAGACTTCATCTGCGGAGGAAAAAGCTTTATCTTCTTGATTGTTTTTCTCCTTTTTCTTTCCAATGCTTTTCTCTTCTGCTAGAAGGTTCAACTTTGTGGTATTTCCATAACCTACAATTTTCTCATCAGTTATATGATAACTTACTTCCTTTACACGGTTTCCTGCGTTTCCCTGTATTGTATAGATAGTATCCCCT
>CAZEIB010000434.1:0-1108 GCA_964511785.1 uncultured Oscillospiraceae bacterium | reverse complement strand
CATATGATCAGGTTTCCTAGCCGTTCCGTTAATAAAAACCAAATCACCCGGTTGTGGAATAAAATCCCTTACCTCTTCTTCATAGGCATCAAGCTTTTTAAGTTTTTCCACCCATGCAGGGCAGCTTGCATCACTTGGAAACTGTTTAGTGGGAATATTAGCATAATTAGCACAAAAAGAAACAAACATTCCGCACCAAGGGCTGTAAGAAGCACCATACCAGGCACCATACCTTGTATAGCCTTCTTTTTTTCCTTCAGCATTAATCATAAAGTTTTTTTCGCTTTCTTTATAACCCAGTTGTGTTTTAGCTATTTGTAGTAAATCTCTACCCCAATTTCCACTCAAAGATATATTTGAAAAATCTTTTTCCCAAGTACTTGGTTTTTCCGCTTCATTTATAGCAACCCAGGCTGTGCCTTTCACTTGCTCACTTTTTCCTAGGCTATCTTTCACTATTAATATGAAACCATGTCTTCCTATAAGGGTGGGTTTGTAAGTTAAATGATAAGTGCCCGGTGATGGAATAGAGTAAGAGTCTTCTACTATAAAAGCTCCTTCTCCATCCCCTTTTAGCACTATAGTATATGGTGCTGTGCCTCCTACTATTTATACTTAACTAAAAGATATTCTTCTTTTCTAGTAAAAGCAATAACATCTTTATTGATAAAACCATGTTTGGTTAATGAGTTTAAAGTGATTTTTAATGGCTCTGCTTTTTTTTCTTCTTGAAAAACCTCTTCTTCAAGGTTTGTAAAATCAGCAGTATTCGTTTTTTCAGTAATTGCATTTTCACTTGATAGTAAGCAAAAAAACACAATAAGGAAAGCTTGAACCCATAATAATCCTTTTTTTCTCAATTCTATGCCTCCGATATACTCTTGTGCTTGTTTTTTTAAGAACTCTCTAACGTAATATTTCTATTTTCTGTCCGTTAATTAACAGACGAGTTGATTTTGATATTTGTTTATTAACTGATTTCATTAATGCTTTCCTTTGGTTTTATTGAAAGAAGGGGGGATTTTCAGAATTTAATTCACTTATCTAAATATAAACTAGGTTTTTAAGTAAGTCAACTCATTTGCTCATTTTTATTTGCTTTTAGCTA
>CAZEIB010000433.1:0-1650 GCA_964511785.1 uncultured Oscillospiraceae bacterium | reverse complement strand
ATTCCTTCAATAGCAGCCATTGAACCGTTAGGATTAAAGGGCATTTCCATAGTGGGTTTTTCTAAAAGATCCACATATTGAGTAGCAATTTGGCCATTAATTGCTAAAGTATTAATAAGCTCCGATGAGGCAACAAATCTTCCTTCTCCATGAGAAATAGGAATAGTATGAATCTCTCCAATTTTACATTTGGAAAGCCATGGTGATTGGTTTGAAAGAATTTTTGTTTGAATAATCATACTTTGATGGCGCCCGATGGTATTAAAAGTAAGGGTAGGGTCTTCTGTTGATTGAACATCTCTTATTTCTCCATAGGGAAGTAAACCTAATTTTACTAAAGCTTGAAATCCATTACAAATTCCCAAAGCTAACCCTTGGTTTTTGTGAAGTAGTTGATGAACAGCATCTTTAATTTTTCCATTTCTAAAAAAAGAAGCAATAAGTTTTGCCGATCCTTCAGGTTCGTCCCCTCCAGAAAACCCTCCAGGAAAAACAATCATTTGGCTGCTGATAATTTTTTCTGCTACAACTTCAATGCTTTCTTTTACATATTGAGATGTCAAATTTTTGATAATAAAAACTTCAGCCTCTCCTCCTGCTTTTTCTATGGCTTTAGCAGTGTCGATTTCACAATTCGTACCGGGAAATACCGGTATAAAAGCTCTAGGTTTATTTGTTTTTGAAAAAGTAAAATTAGGTAAACTATAATTTGAATTATTTTTAGGTAAAACTATCATATTTTCTTTTTCACCTGAAACCCTTGGGAAAACTGACTCAAAAGTATTGTCATATTTTTTTTCTACAAGAGATAAGTCAATAATTTCATCTAGCAAACTTAAGTGGTATTTTGCTGTAGTATATCCAATTTCTACACCAAAGGATAAAGCTTCTTTACTTTCTACTAAAAAACTACCATATTGCCATGAATATAAATCTTCTTTAGTAATATTTTGTATATGGGCACCTACTTGATTGCCAAAGGAAGATTTGCAGAGTGCTTCCAAAAGCCCTCCTTTTGAAATGGCATAGGCCGAAACAATCTTTCCACTTTCAATTCCTTGGTGCAATTCATCACATATTTGTAAAAAGCCTTCAGGGTTTTCTAAAGGATTAGCTTTTAATAAATATAACATGTTTCCAGCTTTTTTAAATTCTGTAGAACAAACTTCACGAATATCTCCATGGGAAACAGCAAAACTGATTAAAGTAGGTGGTACATGAATTTCTTCAAAAGTACCAGACATACTATCTTTTCCGCCTATAGCAGCTACTTTAAAGTTCATTTGTGCATCTAAAGCACCTAAAAGAGCAGAAACGGGTTTTCCCCATTTAACCGGTTCATTTTCAAGGCGTTGAAAGTATTCTTGAAAAGTTAAGTAAATATTTTTTCTCGAAAGGCCACTTGCTGCAACCTTTGCAATACTTTCAACTACGGCATAGTATGCCCCTAAATAGGGCGATTGTTCACTTAAATATGGATTAAACCCATAAGCCATTATAGAACAAGTAGTAGTATCTCCTTCAAGTACAGGAATTTTAGCAACCATACTTTGACTGGGGGTTTTTTGATACTTCCCCCCATAAGGCATTACCACACTTCCTGCACCAATGGAACTGTCAAACCATTCACCCAAACCTTGTTGGCTTCCA
>CAZEIB010000432.1:0-1651 GCA_964511785.1 uncultured Oscillospiraceae bacterium | reverse complement strand
TCTTCCTGATCGTGGGTAACAAAAATAGCGGTAATATGCATATTTTGCTGAATTTCTCGTATTTGCAGGCGCAAATTTTGGCGAATTTGGGCATCTAAGGCAGAAAGGGGTTCATCTAAAAATAGAACTTTAGGTTCCATAATGAGGGCCCTGGCTAAGGCCACCCTTTGCTGTTGACCACCGGATAATTGGCTGGGGCGATGGCGCTCTTTGCCTTTTAAGCCAACCAGTTCTATCATTTGGTTTACTTTTTCTTTAATAACAGTTTTAGGTTGTTTTTGAATGGTTAACCCAAAGGCAATGTTTTGAAAAGTGTTCATATTAGGGAAAAGGGCATAACTTTGAAACACCATGCCTACCTGCCTTTTACGTACATCGATATGGGTAACGTCTTTTCCGTCAAGCCATACGCTACCGCTATCAATAGGGGTAAGGCCTGCTAAAGAGCGAAGAAGGGTGGATTTTCCGCAACCCGAAGGGCCAAGAAGGGTGACCATTTCCCCTTGGTTTACCTGTAAGTGAATATTTTTTAAAACCACGTTGTCTCCATAACTTTTTACAACGTCTTTTACTTCAATAAAGCTCATGGTACGCTGCCTCCTATTTTACAGTATTTTGGGTTTTTCCACTACTTAATTTAATAACAATAACGCTAATAAGGGTCATAATAAATACGTAAATCACAACCACTGCACTAGATAAACGGCCGGTTTGTTTCATAATTAAGTATAAATAAATTTGTACGGTTTCAAAGCTACCCCCAATTAACATATTGGCAATAACAAACTCTCCAAATAAGGTGGAAAAACTAAGTAAGGTGCTAACTAAAATACCCGGGGCAACGCCGGGAATAATAATACGAAAGAAAGTGGCGAAGGTAGAGGCCCCAAGAACACGGGCGGCCTCGGTAATGGGTACAATATCAATGGCCTTCATGGCGTTGTTAATGCCGGAATATACTAAGGGCATGATTAAAACAAAATAAGCCCCTGCCAGCACCAACACCATAGGAAAATGGGTGCCTCCATAAGCCCGCAAAAGGGCAGCGGCACTAATAACCCCGGGAATGGCGTAAGGCAAAAGGGTGATAATTTTCATCACTGCTTCTAATTTTGGGGTAAAAGCACTTACGGCAAAAACCAAAGGGGTCATTATAGTAACGGCAATGGCTACCCCTAAAGCGCTAATAAAAACACTACGGCCAATGGCCTGCCAAAAACGGGGGGAAGTAAACATTTCCTGATAGAATTTAAGGGTGTAAGATTCCGGCATAACCGTGTTAGACCACATGTTGGAAACGGAATACAACCCTGTTATAACAAAGGGCAAAAAAAGATAAATCATTAAAATAATGACGATAATTTTAGGCCCGAATTTACTTTTTTTCATGATTTAAGCCCCCTTTTGTCGGCTACACGGGAAGCCCAATCGTTTAAGAGCATAACCACAATTAATACCATTGCCAATAAAATGGCTAAGGCAGAGCCTAATTCCGGTTTGGTGCGTACATCGCCACTCATTAAAGAGCTAATGCGAATAGGCACCAGGTTGTAGCTGGAACTGACCAGGTAATAGGCGGTGGCATAAGCCCCCATGGCATTGGCAAAAAGCACTGTAAAAGTAGAAAGAACACTGGGTAAAATGGCGGGAA
>CAZEIB010000431.1:0-1654 GCA_964511785.1 uncultured Oscillospiraceae bacterium | reverse complement strand
ATTATTTTGGCCATATTATTCACCTGCTTTCTCTATAAAATCAACTATAGCTTTTTCATTTGTAAAGACATAATCGTAGTCTAACTTTTTTCTTCCAATAATAAATATTTTAATACCTAGTTCTAAAGCTGCTTCTATTTTTTCTTTTGTCCTACCTTGTTTCCCGCTATCTTTCATAATAACTCCCTGGGCATTATATTCAGCAAATAAGGCCTTATTAAACTCTTTACTACCACCTCCATAGATTCCTATAATATTTTTTATAGGAATGCCTATATCATACAGCCTTGTCAAAACTTCCTTAGTTGGCAAAACCTTATGAACAATCTTATTAGCTAGTTTCAACTTTTCAAGAGTTTCTATGTTATTACTGCCTGTTGTATTAACAATAACTCCAGGGGTGTTCTTCAATACAAATTTTAAATCCTTATAATCATCTACTATTATAATATCTGGGTGGGGTATATACCCCCCTACAACAGATGGCCTTTCATAGCGCAGGTATAAAATCCCTTTTTCCTTGCAAACATCTATTAAATTTTCCGTAACCTGGGTGGCGTAAGGATGGGAGGCATCAATAATTTTCTTAATCTCATACTTATTAATTACATTTGCCATGTCCTTTTTTGTTAGTGGTTTTGTATTAAGTTTTTTATATTTGTATTTTTCAAGAATTTCCCCGCCATATTCTGTTGCCGTTGAAAGGTAAAGATTATCTGTAAATCTATTTAAATATTCTAAAATATTTCGCCCTTCACTAGTTCCTAAAAACAGACCAATCATCATTTGCTCCATTCTTATTTTTTGTTTTCATAACCTCTTTTAGTAATTATTTGACCATCTTTAATAAAGCTTGTACTATTTCCAACAATAACAATGCTCATCATATCTACATTTTCATCTTGAAATTCTTTTAAGCTAGTAATAGTCATTTCTTGCTCATCCCTAAGGGCATTTCTTACAATTCCAACAGGAGTATTTTCATCCCTATATTTTTTAATTGTCTCTATTGATTCTCTTAGATAATCTGGCCTTCCCTTACTTCTAGGATTGTAAAATGAAATTACAAAGTCCGCCCTAGCTGCTGCCTTAACCCTTTTTTGTATTAAACTATAAGGAGTCATTAAATCACTTAGGCTAATGTTGCAATGGTCGTGCATTAAAGGAGCACCAAGTACTGAGCCAGCTGAACATGCAGCAGTAATTCCTGGAATGATTTCAACTTCTTGGTCCTGCCTAAGCTCTAAAGCAAGACCTGCCATACCATATACCCCTGCATCACCTGTACTTACTAAAGATACAATATGATCTTTTGATAGTCTTAAAGCTTCTGTGCAACGGTCAATTTCCTTGGTCATTCCTGTTTGATAGATTTCCTGGTTTGTTAGTAGGGGCTGTAAAAACTCAATATATTTATTATAACCTACTATTATATCACTTTCTTTTATACAATCTAGGGCCCTTTTTGATAGGTGGTCTAAGCCACCTGGTCCTATTCCAATAACATATAATTTACCCATTATCCACCTCTATTTTACCTATGCAAAGGGTCATACCCTTATATTTGCTTTTGTACTGTATAATTTTTGCTCCTGTAAGTATTACACAAGGTTCACAAACACCTTTAACCCCAATTTGTGACTGTACAAAATTG
>CAZEIB010000430.1:0-1657 GCA_964511785.1 uncultured Oscillospiraceae bacterium | reverse complement strand
CGTATTAAATTTCAAAAAAGAAGAGAGAGCAAAAGAGGTTGAAGTCCTTGAAAATGCTCTTGTACCATTAAAGAAAAAACAAATTGATATTCAAGCTGTAGATAACATCGAAGCAAAGCCTCTTCCCCTCTCTTCCAAGGTAACCTTAAACCAAGAAGATTACCTAGCACTTTCAATGGCTGCAAAGAAATTAGTAGTTCAAGAAAAGAAGGAACGTAAACTTAAGCAACTCTTGAAAATCGCTGAAAAAACCATTGCTGAACTAAAGGCTAAAATTGTTGCATTATCCCAGAAAATCAACCAATTAAGTTCTGTAAAAAATCAGCTTGATAAAGGTGAATTGCAACAAGAGAATATAAGCTTGAAAAAAGAAAATACTTTTCTTAAGTCTATTATAGAAAAAAATGGTCTTACGCATTTGCTAAAAAAAGGCAGAAAAGAGAAGTCACGTGATGTTCATTAAGAAATAATAAAAGGTTTAACTGGTAGTGCCGAAGATATTGTGTAAACCTCCAAAGTTGGATAAAATAAAAATAACTTTGGAGGTATTATTATGTCTAAAAAAAGAGGAAACCCTAAATTACGTGAACTAATGGAAGAGCATGGTGTAAAAACCATGGAGGACATTCACAATTTTGTAAAAATGCTGACAGCAGAGACGATTCAAAACGCACTGGATGCAGAACTAGAAGGGGAGTTGGGTTATTCAAAATACGATTATAAGAACAAAAATACGGATAATAGTCGTAACGGTTATTCGAAAAAGACAGTACAAGGCTCTTTTGGAGAACTGGAAATTGGCGTGCCTCGGGATCGAAATGGTGACTTTGAGCCTGAGCTGGTAAAAAAGCATCAAACCGATGTTTCAGCCATCGAAGATAAGGTGATTTTCCTTTATTCTCAAGGAGTTTCCACCAGGGAAATCGAGGCAACGATGAAGGAATTATATGGTATTGATGTAGATGATACCAGGGTATCTAAAATCACCGATAAGCTTATCCCCTTAATTAGAGAATGGCAGGAACGGCCCTTACAAAGCGTCTATGCCATGGTAATCTTAGACGCAGTCCACTACAAAGTCCGAGAGAATGGGATTGTAGTGAAAAAGGCTGCCTACGTGGCTGTAGGTACCGATTTAGAAGGAAAGAAAGATATTCTAGGGGTCTGGCTTGGAGCAACAGAGTCTTCTAAATATTGGCTGAATGTTCTTACAACCTTGAAAAACAGAAGAGTCAAAGATATACTCATTGTATCCGTTGACGGCCTTAGAGGCTTTGTAGAAGCGATTCATACTGCCTATCCTCAAACAGAGGTACAGCATTGCATTATCCATCAAATTAGGGCTTCCACCCGCTATGTTTCCTACAAGGATTTAAAGGCTTTTACTGCTGATTTGAAGCCAATCTACAAGGCCCACAACGAAGAAATGGCCCTTGCCTCTTTGGATGATTTTGAGGCTAAGTGGGGTCAAAAGTACCCTTTGCCGATAAGGAGCTGGCGAACCAACTGGCCGGAACTGGCTACCATGTTCAAATATCCACAAGAAATTCGAACCCTTATCTATACAACCAATGCCATTGAAAACCTGAATCGTCAGTTTCGTAAAGTAACCAAAACCAAAGGAGCCTTCGTTTCAGAGGATGCTTTGATGAAAATA
>CAZEIB010000429.1:880-1660 GCA_964511785.1 uncultured Oscillospiraceae bacterium | reverse complement strand
GAAAAGGTATATTTTATTATTAGAAGAGTTAAAAGAAAGTTGGAAAAACAGGTATGATTAAAGTAGCAGCATCGGTTTTAGCCGCAGATACTATGAATTTAGGTAAAGAAATCGAAAAAATGGAAAAAGCTGGTTGTGATTGGTTTCATGTAGATATTATGGATGGCGTATTCGTACCTAATTTGTCTTATGGCCCTCACGTGGTAAAAGCCTTAAAAAACGTCACAAATCTTCCTTTGGATGTTCATTTAATGATTGTAGAACCAGAAAAATATATTGATACTTTTATTCAAGCTGGGGCAGATGTATTAACTATTCATGTAGAATCTACCCAGAACCCTGAAAGAGTACTTGCTAGCATAAAAGAAAATGGAGCCAAGGCAGGTATCACCTTAAAACCTGGTACTGATATAGAAAAAATTCGGCCCTACTTACCTTTGGTAGATATGGTGCTGGTGATGACTGTGGAACCAGGCTTTGGAGGTCAATCTTTTATGGAAGAGATGATGGATAAAGTAAAAACCCTTAGAAGCTGGGGCTATAAAGGCTTTATTGAGGTAGATGGCGGCATCGGACCTGGAAATGCTGCTAAAGTTGTAAAAGATGGAGCAGACGTATTAGTAATGGGCACTGCACTATTTACAGCAAACCAACCTCAAAAAATTGTAGAAGAGGTTCATTCACTATAATAATGGAAAAAAATTTTTACAGTGGGGAGAAAACCAATGTTTTTTGGCACAAAAACGAGGCTTGTGCCTTTACAGGTCACCGGCCCGAACA
>CAZEIB010000429.1:439-870 GCA_964511785.1 uncultured Oscillospiraceae bacterium | reverse complement strand
TTAAAGAAACAGCCATTTGAAGAAGAATTTATTCACCGTTTAGAAGAAGGAATAGAGAAAAAAATTGCTCAAGGTGTCAGAATTTTCTTGTGTGGCATGGCTCAAGGGGTAGATATGCTTCTTGGAGAAATGATTGCCAAGAAAAAAGAAAACAAGAAAATTTTGCTCATTACAGTAATACCCTATAGAGAACAGAGTAAAAGTTGGGCAAAAGAAGAACAAAGTCAGTATGAAAATTTACTGTTAAAAAGTGATTGTAAATTTATTGTCTCTCCTTATTATAATTCAGGGGTTTATCATATTCGTAACCGCTTTATGGTTGATCATGCTCAGCATTTATTGGCGGGGTATGACGGGCGAGTCTATGGAGGGGCTTACTATACGTTGGAATATGCAAAAAAGAAGAACAGAGATATTCTTATTGTTCCACC
>CAZEIB010000429.1:0-429 GCA_964511785.1 uncultured Oscillospiraceae bacterium | reverse complement strand
AAATATGATAGTAGCGGTAATAATTGGTTCTTGGTGATAAGCGATAAGTAAAATTTGGCCTTTTTCAAGCAATATTATTTTGCGAATCATTTGTTTGTTTTCGTATTCTATTAGCATAAAACTGTCGCTTTGAGGAAGAGAAAGAGGCAGTACCAACAATAGGTCTTTATAAAAAAAGCGATAGCCTTTCATTGAATCATCAGGAACTTCTAAATAAAAAACCTTGTCTTTAGGATAACCATGAATTTTGTTATCTTGAATAGGCAACATTTTAAAGCCTACTTCTTTTCCACGGGTATTTAGAACAGGTACCTTTTTTAAAGTGTCGGTCAAAGCATCTAACCATATGGAACCGGATAAAGGTTCTCCTTTCACTTTAGAAGAAGAGTTTTTAAAAGTGGAATTTGAAGTGGCTAAAGTATCTAAATC
>CAZEIB010000428.1:0-1663 GCA_964511785.1 uncultured Oscillospiraceae bacterium | reverse complement strand
TGGTTTTCTTTCCAGTCATTCCTCTTGGAGAAATATAGTCTCCTTTTTTACGGTTTCTTATTACAATTTGATTATATTTAGATAAATCAATTATTTGAAAAGAACTGTTATCTCCAAAGAGTTCTTTTTTCTTTTCTAAAAAATCCAACTCATAAAAAGAAAACAACCAATGATTTATCCTGATTTTTTCAAGAACATAAGGTGATTTTACTGTAACAGCAAAATCTTCTATAGCTTTATTTCGTAAAAAATATATTTTTTCTTTACCTGTTTCACAAAATATTTCTCTAGAAACATTCATTTTTCTTTCCGTATTATCTATAATAAAGTTGATAATTTCTTGTGTTTTTTCATAATCTAAACCAATCATCCCTCTATTTACCGGTTGAGAAAACTCTTCTAAAACTAAGTGATAGAAACAACGAACAATTCGTCTTTTTACACCTAAACTCTCTTTTAAAAAAGCTTTTTTCTTAAAAAAACAATAATGCAATGAAAAAAAAGCATTTTCATTCATCCATTTTATTAAATATTCTTTCCAAAAAATTTCCTCTTCATTAATAATTTTAGTTGTTTGATAAATACTTTTTCCTCCTTGAGGATATAAGGCAAAAAGTTGAGGTAAAATATCATTTCGCAAAATATTTCGATTACCAATATTTTGTTTGTTTGTACTATCATTTCGCCAAGAAGCATTAATTTCTATCAACGCTTCTTGAATTGTTCTTTTTGGCAAAGCTAAGAAAGGCCTTAAAATAGTTGTGTTTCCCCATTTTCTTTTATCAGGAATACCCTTTAATCCAGTTAAGCCAGTTCCCCTTAACAGATTCATTAACACGGTTTCCGCTTGATCATCTAAGTGATGGGCTAAGTACAACAACGTTATAGAATAGCCTTTTAAGATTTTTTCGAAAGACTCATATCTTAAAATTCTTGCAGTTTCTTCTACGCTGCTAATATTTCTTTTTTCTTTTTCTTTTAAAACATTTACAGTAGCACCAAAAAAAGGAACTGAATTTGCTTCACAAAGTTTTTTTACAAATGCTTCATCTTTTAAAGACTCTTCTCCGCGCAAACCATGTTCTACATGAATGACCGAAAATGGAATTTGGTTTGTTTTTCTCATCAAAAGCCATGTGTAAAAAAGCCCAATTGAATCAAGCCCACCTGATACACCTAAGAAAACAGGGGGTATTTCCTCAGAACCTATTTTTTCAAAAGTTTTAAGAACCTTAGGTAATAATATTTTTTCTAAAAGTGTTTTATTTTCCGACATAATCATTCCTAGTTACAAGAGAAAACATATATAGTTTTCTCCCTTAATAATATAAAATTTCTTCATAAGTAGGATAGGGCCACAAGTTAATTGGCATAATGCTTTCAAGAGCATCGGAAGCATTTCTTGTGGCTTCAATTAAAGGTACAATAGCAACTTGCCATTTTTTTGCATTTTCTTCAGTTCCTTCAATGCTATACCTATTCAAAATATTTTCAAGTTGCTTAATGCAGCTCCACAATTCTTCAATTAAGGGATCAATTTTTTCTAACAACTCTATAACAACTGTTGTAGAAAAACTTGTGTTTTCTATTTGTCGAAGATTTTCAATCATTTGTTTTTGATATAAAAGAACTGCAGGTAAAATAGATTTTTTCTGCATTTCAA
>CAZEIB010000427.1:1414-1666 GCA_964511785.1 uncultured Oscillospiraceae bacterium | reverse complement strand
GAAGACGTCTACAGCACACTTATTACAGATATTGCAGCTGTTTAATATGGCAGTTGCATCCTAATGAATAAGACGGTTAGTAAAGAGTGAATGTTTTACAGGCCGTCGATATATGGTAAAAGGAGGTCCAAAATGAAAAAGCAATTATTTAAATCATTAGCGGCATTTATGGTCGTATTGATAGTATTGAGCAACACAACCTTACTAACCCTTGCAGGCAACACCGATAATGAAGGGAATCCGGAATTGCTT
>CAZEIB010000427.1:1099-1404 GCA_964511785.1 uncultured Oscillospiraceae bacterium | reverse complement strand
GTGGCGGAAATGCCCGGAGAAGGTCACCATGCTGGGAACACAACTGCGGATGAGGTTCCCCCTCTTGGGCATAACCAAGAAGATGAAACGAACAGCGAAGAATCGGGAGAGCCTTCTTCGTCTGCTCCAGAACCCACAGTGGAGAATGAACCGAGCAGCGAAGAACCGGGAGAGCCTCCTTCATCTGCTCCAGAACCCACAGTGGAGAATGAAACGAACAGCGAAGAACCGGGAGAAGACTCTCCACCTGCCCCACAACCTACTCAAGAGGGTGAACCAACCAACTCGGGCCCAGAAGAAGATTC
>CAZEIB010000427.1:0-1089 GCA_964511785.1 uncultured Oscillospiraceae bacterium | reverse complement strand
GGGGGATGAGTTAAATGCTTTAGATGATGACACGGACACAGAAGAGAGCCTCGTGAATGAGACTGAAGACCTAATGGAAGAAGCCTTGCTGCTGGAGAAACAAGAACCTCTCTTGTTAGAATCAGAATCATTATTGTCCTATTATTTATACTACCACGGAGGGGATCCAACAGTCATTCTTCCTGATCCCCCTTTCGGGGCCACCGAACACGAAGAAGGTTCCCCGGTTACCGTTATATTCTCAGCTGTTCCTGCCCGCCCGGGCTATCTGTTTCTAGGATGGGCCGAAACAGCAGGGGCAATTACTCCGAATTTTGTGCAGGGTATCTCCGAAACCTTTAATATGCCTTCCAATGATTTTCATTTATACGCTGTATGGGAAGAACAGGCCCTTCCGCCTGAACCTCAAGGTTGGGGCGATATATGGGGTCAATTAACCATGCTGGGCGGTGCAGTTAATATTTCCGGCCAGTATCATCTCAGTTCTACTAATGATCAAAACAGGATAGACCACCTGTTCTGGAACCCCTATACAAACACCCTTTACCTGCTCACATACAGTTCTCATCAGAACCATTATCTTCAATCTTTAACGGTTCATGGCCAAGGAGGGGCCAAAGTGTTTGAAAATAATACGGGAAATACAACACGGCGCACTGTATTTGCTGTAACGTTTTCTGGTGGGCTACCATCAGGAAGCTTGAGTTTGGGACACAATGGTCTTCCCGGAGGGTTCATAATACTGGGTGGGTTCATAACACCGATTTCCAACAAGTACACCGTAACCTATAGGCCCGGTACTCACGGAAGTTGGTCACCCCAGTTTACATCCGGCCTTTCAGCAGGGGCTACCATGCCGTCGCCTCCAAATGGCTATCAAGCATCCACCAATGCAGACTATGTATTTGATGGCTGGCATTGCAATATTCATAACACAGTACACGATGACCCGCTACAGAGCCATCCAACAGTGGGGGGAACCATAAACAACATCATTTTTACAGCCCAGTGGATCTATAAACCCGCCCCCAGTACTTTTATCGTACGCTGGATAGACGGAGACGGCAACCTCCTTGATGATGAAGTGTA
>CAZEIB010000426.1:0-1667 GCA_964511785.1 uncultured Oscillospiraceae bacterium | reverse complement strand
AGCCCCTCACGTAGATTCTTTGTTGATTAAAATTTATAACTCTTCTCCTAACTTAACCATGGCATTAATGGCCGGAGATATTGATTGTAGCTTTGGTACAATTACCATGTCCAATATTCCTGCACTGAAGATGCAAGAGGGTTTTAATTTACAAATGTATGCGGGATTAAGTAATTACGTTGTATCCATCAATCAAGAAAATGAACTATTACAAGATATTGCTGTAAGAAAAGCCATGTGTATGGCGGTTGATCAGGCTTCTTTAATTACGCGTGGAGAATATGACGCTGTATATCCCATTAATATGGCTTGGTTGCCGGATCTTTTTGGGGAACTGGTGAATCCTGAAGCAAACGAAATATTAACCTATAACGTAGAAGAAGCAAAAGGGATTTTAGATGAAGCCGGCTACACGTTAGGAGATGACGGTATTTATCAAAAAGATGGGAAAAGATTATCTTTTACTTATTACAATGCTTCCGGTGCACCTGCTCAACAAATGGAAGGTGGAATGATTCAGCAGTACTTGCTGAATATCGGAATTGAAATTATTCCAAGAATTGCTACTTGGGCAGAATTAACTGTAATTCGTCAAAATGGAAATTACGATTTGCTACAAAGTGGCTACGAGCTTCGTTCTGACCCCTATGGTTCTTTCTTTAACTTTTTCCACAGCTCTCAAACCTCTCCCTCAGGAGAAACGGCTAAGGGGATGAACCACTTCCGCTATAGAAATGAAGAATTGGACAAATTAATTGACTTATTAAAAGTAGAAGTGGATGCAAATCAACAAAAAGAGCTGATATACCAAATTCAAGATATTATAGCTAATGGATATATTTATTTGCCTATGTATAACGTAGGGGGACATAATCCTTATTATTCAGGTATTCGTGTAGATGGATGGAACCCGGAATTTCCTATTACAGTTCCAAGGGGACTGATTGGCGTATATGATTTAAAAGCTCAATAAAAATAAAAAGGCGGGGGAAGCCTCGCCTTTTTATTTTTAACAATGAACAATCAAACTCCAAAGGCGGGAAGAAGATGAAAAACATAAAGTTTTCTTATTTTATAAAAAGATTTATAGGGGCCATTATTACTTTATGGATTGCCCTTACGATTACCTTTCTTTTACCACGATTAATGGGGGGAGACCCTGTTAGCCTTATAGCTAACTCTACTGCATTAGGCTCCCAAGAATATGCTGATATACTGACAAAACAGTTCGGTTTAGATCAACCATTGCATATTCAATATGTTAAATACTTTAAAGAGCTTTTTAGGGGAAACATGGGAATATCTTATTCAGTAATGAATGTGCCGGTTACTAAAATCATATCTGCTGCACTACCTTGGACCTTATTAATTGTTTTGGTGTCTACCCTTTTATCTTTTGCTATTGCATGGGTGCTAGGAACCATAACAGCCCTTAAAAAAGGAAGCTTTTTTGATACGGCAGTAGTAGGCACTTCTTTTTTTGTACAATCAACTCCTTATTTTTTTGTAGGAATGCTTTTGTTGATTTTATTTGGTTACAAATTAAAATGGTTTCCTATGTCCCACGCTCTTCCCTCCGGGCTTACAGGGAATGAACCTTGGTATTTAATGGTAGGCTATATTGCAAAACATGCTTTTCTCCCGGTACTATCGTTGATTGTTGTAGG
>CAZEIB010000425.1:0-1672 GCA_964511785.1 uncultured Oscillospiraceae bacterium | reverse complement strand
CGCCCAATTCTTCATTGGTAATAAAATAATACGCTGTACGAAGAGCCGCTTCCATCACACCGCCTGTTGCACCAAAAATAACAGCTGCACCGGAGCTTTCCCCCAGTAAATTATCAAACTCGCCATCTTCTAAATTGGCAAAATCAATCCCTGCTTCTTTAATCATTCTGGCCAATTCCCGAGTGGTTACAACGGCATCAACATCTGCATAACCGGTGCCACTCATTTCCGGTCTATCGGCTTCAAACTTTTTAGCTGTACAGGGCATAATGGATACTACTTTAATTTCCTTTGCCAAAATATTAGCTTTTTGAGCATAATAACTTTTAATTAAAGCTCCTAACATTTGGTGGGGAGATTTACAGGTAGACAGGTTCGGTATAAACTCCGGATAATTATGTTCACAAAACTTTACCCATCCTGGTGAACAAGAGGTCATCATGGGAAGGGCGCCCCCTTCAGTAATTCTAGCTACTAATTCCGTAGCCTCTTCCATAATGGTAAAGTCTGCTCCACAGTCAGTATCAAACACTTTATCAAACCCAAGTCTTCTTAAAGCTGTTACCAATTTTCCCGTTACATCGGTTCCAATTGGCATACCGAATTCTTCTCCTAGTGCTACGCGAATAGAAGGAGCAGGTTGTACTACTACATGGGCTTTTTCGTCAGATAGCATTTCCCATACAAGGGCTGTTTCATCTTTTTCCTGTAAGGCACCCACAGGACATACTGCAATACATTGGCCACAGTTAATACAAGCTGTTTCATTTAATTTTAAATCCCAAGGAGATTCTATACTGGTTGCAAAACCTCGCTTAACTGCCCCTATAACCCCTACCTTTTGCTGCTGGGTACAAGCTGCTACACAGCGGCGGCATAAAATACATTTATTATTATCTCTTACAACACTTGGAGAAAAATCGTCCACACTATAATGAATTCTTTCCCCTTCAAACCTACCTGTATCTTCAATACCCAATTCCTGACAAAGTTGTTGCAATTCACAGTTTTGACTTCTTGAGCAGGTAAGGCATTTTTTATCATGGGTACTTAAAACCAATTCCAAGTTAATCTTTCTGGCTTTTCTTACAGCAGGTGTGTTGGTTTTTATTACCATTCCTTCTGCTACAGGAAGTACACAGGATGCTTGTAAAGCCCTCCCACCCACATCTACCACACATACTCTACATGCACCAATGGCATTTAAACCTTTTAAAAAACAAAGGGTAGGAATTTTAATATTTGCCTGTCTTGCCGCATCTAATACCGTTGTTCCTTCCCGTACGGAAAGAGCAACGCCATCAATTGTTAAATGAACCATATTTGCCATTTTTTCTCCTCCTATCCTTAAATTTTTTCAACAGCGCCAAAGCGACATTTTTCTAAACAAGCTCCACATTTAATACATTTTTCAGTATCAACAACATGCTTTCCTCGTACTTCCCCTGTTATGGCACCAGAAGGACAAATTTTTGCACACAAGGTACATCCTCGGCACTGATCATTAATTACATACTGTAATAATTCCTGACAATGGTGGGCAGGACAACGTCTGTCATAAATATGAGCTTCATATTCATCTCTAAAAAACTTCAAGGTAGAGATAACAGGGTTAGGTGCTGTTTGTCCTAAACCACACAAAGCTGTAGAACTGATGTTTTCTGCCAAAATT
>CAZEIB010000424.1:0-1672 GCA_964511785.1 uncultured Oscillospiraceae bacterium | reverse complement strand
TCACCTATTCAAGTATTTCTACAAATGGTGCACTTGACTTGACAATTCAGCATATAAATAACTTGATCCATATATAAGGGAATATGAGGTAATTCCTCCCAGCGGGGAAAGTGAATTTTCTCCATTCTCTCACCCTTTCGCTACCTTCTTTATCATCCGAATTTATTCTTTTTTATTATACCATATTTCCCTGTTTTATAAATAAAACTTCACCTTGATGTTTTATTCTATTAGTATCAACCGCCTTGCTTGTTTTTATATCATCTTCCTTTTTCGTAGCAAAAAGCAGTTGAAATTATTCAACTGCTAAGGCTGTAAACAGTAACTGTGTTTTAGCAACTATATTATTCAATCATTTCTTCAATATACTCTATTAAGTCCCATTCTACTTCGTCACGTATATCAGGTTCATTGTGAATTTCGTGGCGATAACCTGGGTATATCTTTGCAGTTGTTTTTTTATGTCCTGTTTCCCACAGTTTATTTAATACGTAATACACCCCTTCTCCATAGTTGGCTACAGGATCTCCATCTCCTGCAATAATATGTACAGGTAAATTTTTAGGAACTTTGTTAAACCAGCTGTCTTCCATCACAAAATCGTATAAATCTACAAAATCTACCATCAGTTGAATGGTAGCCGGTACTTTAAAGTTATTGGGATCCTTTCCATGGTCTGCTACCACTTCTTCACTTAAAGCAATCCAATCGTTTGGCCCGTTGGGGTTTTCAAAACGATCTGTCATTCCGGCAAATAGCAAAGGTAAATATGCCATAGCAGGTTCTTTCCCTTTCCCCTCAGCTATTTCTCTATGTATTTTTTCTCTATCAAAGGCATCCAAACTTTTCATTTGGCTGGCAATACCGCAAAGAATAAGGGCTTTCATTCCTTTGGAATAGGTGGCTGCATAGCCCCTTGCAATCATCGATCCCCAACTATGTCCAAACATAATGTAGGGCAAATGAGGATAATCTTTTTCTACCATTTTTCGTAAAGTATGTTCATCTTCAATAGTGGTTTGGTATCCCTTGGCACCCGGATAGCCCCAAGTATTGTTTTCCCTTCCTGTAACCCCATGGGCTACATGATCGTTTGCGCACACAATAAAACCTTCCTCTAAAAAAGTTAAAATCATATGCATATAACGCCTTGAGTGTTCCCCAAAACCGTGAACGATTTGGATAATTCCTCTAGGTTCTGTAATAGGGGTATAAACCCAAGCGTAAATGGTATCACTTCCATTATAAGAAGGATAAGTAATGTCAAAAATTGCCATTTTCATAGCCCCTTTCTTTTTAATTGTTATTACGTTTATCCTATCATAATTTACCCTTGGTTACAATTGTTGAATTTTATTTTTCTTTCTCTTGTTTTTCTCTTTCTACAAGGGTTACTTCCACCCAATCTCCCGGTTGTTTGTGAATGGTTTTACGTATCTCTTTGCGAAGGCCTATAATATGGCAGGGTGTTCCCATTTTAACCAGTTGCCCATCATAAGGTATTCCGTCAAAGGTAGCATGTACCCCTACCCTTCCTTTTCCAAACACTTCCTTTACATCAAAAGGAATTTCTACATAAGCCCCATCTATATCCGGTACTTTTTTAATTTCAGCAGTAAATTGGTATATTTGCTTTTTCATTCTAGCCCTCCAAAATAATTTAATAAACTAT
>CAZEIB010000423.1:0-1681 GCA_964511785.1 uncultured Oscillospiraceae bacterium | reverse complement strand
ACTTCAATCCCTTCACCTGCTTCTTGTATCCGTCTATAAGCCAAACGGCCAATTCTTCCAAATCCATTTATACCAACTTTAATTGACATGTTTTTTCCTCCTGTTTATGATACGGTTTTTCTGTATTCCGGATGTTTTTCAAACTCTTTTTTTGCAAAGGGACATAAAGGAATAATGGATTTTTTATGTTCCCTTGCATAGTCAACAATTTTTTTTACTAATATTGCCCCTACACTTTGTCCTCTGTAAGCCTCATTTACATCGGTATGGTCAATAATTAGCATAGTATCTCCTGTAAAAACAAAGGTACTCTCTCCTGCTAAAGTATTTCCATCGTAAGCAGCATAGCGCATAGAACTATCTGTTACTTCTTCCAATTGAATGGTAAATTCTGCCACGGTTTATTATCCCCTTTCTCAAGGTAAAATTTCTTCACTATTTTTATATTGATATTTAAGAGCCCCTGAAGGGCATCTTTTAATCACTTCAATGGTTTTTTCGGCATCTATTTGTGTTTTTGGAGGAATAATCCAAGGCCGACGTTCCACTTCAAAGGTAGCGGGGTCTCCTTTTACACATTCTCCTGCATGCTCACAAATATCTTTATGATAAAAAATATTAACAGCGCCGCTTTCATATTTCCGATAGCCTTTTTCTAGCAAAGTTTTTTCTGTCACTTTTACTCTTCCCTTCTTTTTACTGCTTCCCTTTTACTCTCCGGGATTTTCTTTAATAAAAGTTCCTTTTTCTAATTCTTCAAAGGCTTTTTCCAGTTCTGCTCTCGTATTCATTACAATAGGTCCTCCCCAGGAAATAGCTTCTCCTAAAGGCTTAGCCATAGCAAATAAAAAGCGTAGAGGCTCTTGGGCCTTGGCTTTAACAGTAACCGTATCCCCATCTGCCATGAGTACAGCTGTTTTAACAGGAATTTCTTCCTCTGCTATAAGGGCATTCCCTTCTAATAAAAAGGCAAAAGCTGTTTCCTCTTCTTTTACTGGAATGAAAATTTCTTTTCCTGCTTCCAAGGTAATATCATAAAAAGTGGCTTGAATATGGGGTGGTTTGGCTCCCTTGGTCCCCTTGTACTCTCCTGATATAACCCGAACAACAGCTCCGTCTTCTTCGACTATTCCAACCATGTCTTTTGTAATATCAAAATACTTTGGTGCTGTCATTTTTTCCTCTTTAGGCAAATTTAACCAAAATTGTGCCCCTAACATTCTAGGAGAGGCTTTAGGCATTTCTTGGTGCATAATACCACTGCCTGCAGTCATCCATTGGCTTTGTCCTGCCTTAATGCTCCCTTTATTTCCTAAACTATCTCCATGTTCCATTTCCCCTTGTGCCAAATAAGTAATGGTTTCAATTCCCCTATGAGGGTGCCATGGAAAACCTTTTATATAATCCTCCGGATTTTGAGAGTCAAAGGAGTCTAACATTAAAAAAGGATCAAAAGCCTCCACTGTTCTAATGCCAAGTACCCTCACTAAATGTACGCCTGCTCCGTCAATGGCTTTGTTCCCTTGCACTGTAAGTTTAATTGATCTTTCTTTCATCTAGATCCCTGCTTTCTATGTTTTTTATTTTATACAATAATTATATACCCTTTTTCTTTTTCATTCAAACTGGAGTGGTATAAAAATAATAGAGTCCCGAAACGTATAAAAGAGGTAAAATAGAA
>CAZEIB010000422.1:0-1694 GCA_964511785.1 uncultured Oscillospiraceae bacterium | reverse complement strand
AGCAATTTCCATAGGTCGGGTAATAGCACCACCCACAACTACAGCATAGGCTCCTTGGTTAAGCATAAAAGTGGCGTCTTCAGGGGTATGAATTCGTCCTTCTGCAATTACAGGGCAGGAAATGGACGAAGAAAGTTTTTTTACCAATTCAAAATCCGGAGTTGTAAGGTGGGGTGAATAGGAAGTATAACCACTCATAGTGGTACCTACGAAATCTACCCCTTGCTCACAAGCATTTACCCCTTCTTCAAAAGTGGAAATATCTGCCATAAGCAAGGTGTCGGGGTATTTTTCTTTTATTTGTGCAAGAAACTCATTGATAGATAAGCCTCTTTCCCTAGGGCGAAGGGTACAATCTAAAGCAATAACATCTGCTTTGGCTTGATAGAGGGCATCGATTTCTGCCATGGTAGGTGTAATGTGAGCTTGAATACCGGGATAATTTTTCTTAATTAGTCCAATCACTGGTAAACCGGTTTCTTTTTTTATGGCTATTACGTCTCTAACACTGTTAGTACGTATGGCACAAGCACCTGCCCACTTGGCGGCTCTGGCCATTAAATACATAATGGACCTTTCCTCTACATATAAAGGTTCTTCGGGTAAGGCCTGACAAGAGACAATTAAATTACCTTTAAGGGCTTGTAAAATTTCTTGCTTTTTCATAGAAATCTCCTTTTGTAAAATCATAAAGGATATAAAATAAAAAATATTTTTTTATTTTGGATAGAATAAAAAAATATTTATAAACAATGAACTGTTGAATTCATTGTATATGCAAGAAAGGTGAAAGTCAATAGAAAATAATTCCAACAACATATAAATAAAAGAAATTTCTTTTATTTATATGTGATTATTTCATCATATTGTTATTAGTCCATCATATTGTTATAATAAGTATAAGAATTTTCAAGGAGGGAAATCAATGCAGGATATACTCTCTCGTATCCGTTTACAATATGATGATTTTACCAAGGCGGAAAAGCGTGTGGCTGATTATGTGTTAAGTAATCCCCATAAAGTGGTCTATCAGTCAATTAGTGATTTGGCTGAAGCCTGTGGTGTGGGCGAAACCAGCGTTTTCCGATTTTGTAGAGATTTAGATCAAAAAGGTTATCAAGATTTTAAGATGCATGTTGCTCAAGCCATTGCCGCCAGTTCGGAAGAAGCGGCTGCTGCTCAATTAACAGGGGCTGTAAGTTTTAAAGACAATTTAGAAGAAGTGGTACAAAAAGTTCTTTCTTCTAATGTTGAGGCCCTTCAAGAAACCTTTCAGGCAGTAAATCTTTCAGATATTGCAAAGGCTGTAGATTGGATGGTAAAAGCCCGTCGGATTCATTTTTTCGGGGTGGGGGGGTCTATGGTAACGGCCTTAGAAGCTAAGAACCGTTTTATGCGTATTACACCAAAGGCACAAAACTCTCAAGATTTACACCTTCAGCTTATGGAAGCAGCGCTTATGAGCAGCGAGGATGTAGGAATCTTTTTTTCCTACTCAGGGGCTACAAAAGATACCATTGACATTGCCAAAAGAGCTAAAGAAGCGGGAGCAAAACTAATTGTTGTAACCCGCCACCATAAATCTACTTTAAGCAAAATGTGTGATATCGTTTTGCTTTGTGGTGCCAATGAGGGACCCTTACAGGGGGGGTCCATGGCAGTGAAAATGTCTCAGTTTTTCCTGCTGGATGTAT
>CAZEIB010000421.1:241-1694 GCA_964511785.1 uncultured Oscillospiraceae bacterium | reverse complement strand
ACGTCATTATCGTAAAAATATAACCCTGGCACCGCATAGTTTGATTTGGGCTTTTCAGGTTTTTCTTCAATAGATAACACTTTACCTGTTTCGTCAAAATCCACCACCCCAAATTCTTTAGGGTTATGTACATGGTAGCCAAATATGGTGGCTCCTTTTTCTTTGGCTGCAGCATTTTTAAGTCTGCTGGTTAAGCCATAACCATAAAAAATATTATCTCCAAGAACCAGACATACAGAATCATTTCCGATAAAATCTTCTCCTAAAATAAAAGCATCGGCCAATCCCCGTGGGTGCTCTTGTACCTTATAAGTAATTTCAAGGCCCAATTGCTTTCCATCGCCAAACAATTCTTGGTACATAGAAATGTCTCTTGGGGTAGAAATAATCAAAATTTCCCTGATTTTCGCCAACATCAATGTAGACATGGGGTAGTAAATCATGGGCTTATCATAAATGGTCAACATTTGTTTGGATACAGCCAAAGTGGAAGGATACAACCGCGTACCGGCACCGCCGGCTAAAATAATTCCTTTCATTTAGACAACTCCTTTATTTTACGATTCTTTTTTCCAAAGATAAAATCTCTTACAAATTATACCATATCTTTACAAAAATTACTTCTGTACACTTTTCTTGTAAAAACTGCTACCTCTAAGCTTTTTGGTAATAGGCAACTATTTCCTTTGCCCGCTTTAAAAAAGTATGTTCCTTTAACACCAATTTCTGCCCTTTTATAGCCATTTTTTCTGCTACATCAGGATTTTTTAAATAGTATTGTATTTTTGTTTCTAAATCTTTTTTGCTTCCGTTATAAGTTGCCACGCAGCCAGGCAGAGTTTCTTCAAGGCCCTTTACTTCGTCTGATAATATAAAGGCCCCTGCAGCCAACCCATCAAAAATACGATTGGCAATAAAGCCCAAATCTCGCATATCCTCCCAATGGTCATTTAGCAAAATATTGCAACTTTGGTAGGTTTTCCCCAAAGTGTTGTTGGCAACATGGTCGCCGGCAATATACTTTGCATCTATCCACTCTTCCCAGCCACTGCCATATACCTGTAAGTTATAAGTAGTGGGCAGTAAGTCTTTCAAAATTTTACGGTATACTCCACGAGCATTTCCCACAAACAATAATTCTTTCGTTTTGGTTTTTTCATAGGTGGTATAAAAAACTTTTTCGTCTGTACACTGTAAAAGCACTTCTACTGGCACTTTTACTTCTTTTCGAATTTTTTCTGCCCAAGGGGAGGATGCCACACAAACTACATCATACTCATTGTATTCTTTTGCTTTCACCTGTTGAGGATGAGAAATATTCCACATCATATTAATATGTTCTTTTAAAGGCTTATATTCTTTCAATCCCCGTAAAAACAACACATACTTCCCTTCAAAAGGATCTTCCCACTGGGGCATAGGTCTTATTTCACAGTGATAGCCTTCTTCTTTA
>CAZEIB010000421.1:0-231 GCA_964511785.1 uncultured Oscillospiraceae bacterium | reverse complement strand
TGATAATCTCCCCATTGATGGAGTTCTCTATGGTTAGGAGCACTAATCATAATAGCTATTTTATAAGGATCCTTTTCTCCTTCTTCTTTTAAATAGGCCAATAAATCTTTTGCCCTTTTTTCATAAGTATGGTGGGTTAAAACCATCTTTTTTAATTTTCCCACTAATTCTTCCCGTTCTTTTTCATGGGTTAAATAATAGGTTAGTTTTTTTTCAAGTTCTTCTTGGCTT
>CAZEIB010000420.1:0-1699 GCA_964511785.1 uncultured Oscillospiraceae bacterium | reverse complement strand
ATTTAATCGACCTCAATGCAGGAACAATTTTAGATGACAAGGAAAGCCTAAACGATGTAGCTGAACGGATGTATGAGCTTCTTGTTGAAGTAGTTAATGGAAAAAATACAAAAGCGGAAATCAACGGCAGTCGCGAGTTTGCCATTCGTCGTCGCGGTGTTGATGTCTGCATTCTTTAATAAAAGAAGGAGGCAAAGGCTATGCCAGATACAGTCTTAAAAGTTAAGAAAATCAGCCATTCCTTTACTCGAAAAAAAGAACGGCAAACCATCTTAGATGGGATTAGTTTTGAAGCCAAGCCCCAAGAGGTTATTGGCATTATGGGACCTTCCGGTTGCGGAAAGACGACCCTACTTAAAATCCTGGGAGGTATATTACACGCAGAAGAAGGGGAACTTACACTCTTTAATGAAGATTGCACCCACGAAATGCCGAAGCATATTAAAAGACGTGTAGGCTACATTTTCCAAGATAGTAATTTGCTGCCTTGGCGCTCAGTGGAAGATAACTTGCGTCTCCCCTTAGAGATGTTTAAGGAAAGGAACAAAGGAAGAAACGAAGAGCTGATTAGTAATGCACTTGAGATAGTTGGTTTGTCCGAATATCGTCAACTATTACCGCAAGAATTATCCGGTGGTATGGCTCAGCGCGTAGGTATAGCACGTGCCATGGTTTTAGAGGCTGATGTTTTGCTGATGGACCAACCCTTTGGAGCGCTTGACGCTTTAACACGCCAGAAATTGCGATTTGATTTCCTCAACATTCTAGAAACTAGTAGAAATACAACAGTGATAGTCACTAACAGCATTGATGAGGCACTTCTACTGTCTAATCGCATTCTTTTACTTTCGAGCTTGCCGGCTCGTATATCTCAAGTCATTGAAGTTACTGTACCTTTCGAAAATCGTAAGCAAGAAGTAGCCTATGATCCGCAATTTACAGAACTGCGCAAACGCATGATCGAATTGGTTAGCGCTCAATACGCAAATTTAGATGATTTTGTATTAGAGGAGGACTGCGATGAGTGAGAATAGCAGCGCCGTCAGCACAAATAAAAAGAGGAGATTCGACAGTTCTAAGATAAAAGATAAAGCAAGACTGCGTTGGAGTAATGCGTGGCCACCTCTTCTTGTTTTACTTATTCTATTGGTCGTTTGGGAAGTTGCAGTTTGGGCTTTTGATATTTCTATAGTCGTAATACCTGCACCTAGCCTAATCGTGCAAGAGACTGTACGTTATTTCAGATCCGAAATTTTACAGCATTGGCTCGCAACGATTAAAATTATTGGTTTGGCCTACCTTACCGGTGTGCCCTTGGGAATTGCGATTGCATCGTTAATATCTCAATCGAAGTCGTTGTCACGAGCCTTCACACCATTGCTGACAGTGCTCGTTACACTGCCAATGATGGTCATCATTCCTATCTACATGGTAGCTGTAGGCTATGAAATTGAATATCGTGCCATACCGGTTGCAATTAACGTTGCTTCGATAGTGTCACTAAACGCCTTGACTGGCTTTGTTAATGTAGAAGAACGTATGCTCGATATAGGGGAAAGCTACGGCGCAAGCCGCTGGCAACGTTTTTCCAAAATTATTTTTCCCAATGCCTTACCTCATATGTTTACTGGTCTACGTTTGGCGTGTACCTTTTCTATTCTCAATACAATTGGTGTTGAGATGATAGCGGGCAAGGTGG
>CAZEIB010000419.1:0-1704 GCA_964511785.1 uncultured Oscillospiraceae bacterium | reverse complement strand
TTGTGCGTTTTTTACAAACACATCTATTTGGTACACCTGTGTGTCATATGTATAACCTTGTAGCTGTTGCCCAATAGTTTGTTCCAGCTTATAGGTATACTGACCCACTTTATAATAGCTAATTTCTGGTAAGACGATACTTTGGTTTCCCTTCATGGAAAACCGATATATTTCCCCTTGTGCTTGAGGGGGCATGGGTACTCCTCCTCCGGTGAGGGTGTAAGCAAAGGTATCTTCAATGGCTTGAGGGTTGTTGGCTGTCACGGAAAAAGACTGCTTCACCTTAAAAGCCGCCTGATTGCTTTGCACTGCTAGCGCTGTAGTCATGGTTGCCACCAGTAGAAGCAACAAGAACCCTAGGGCTAGCCAATTTTTTTTGTTTGCTTGTATGTTCATTTTTTTTCTCCTTTTATAGAGGTTCAACCCATAGTATTAACAAAAAAGATATCTATTCAAAAAACATTTCGGGTATGAGAAAGGTCTGTTCTACAACCCGACCCACCAATAAATGGCGCCCATTGGTGGCACTGGAAGCACAGGTGCTTAGTAGCACAAGCCGGTCTTCAGTGGTCACTCCAATTTCCCGAGTATACATGGCTTTTTCCAAAAGATTTTCTAAAAAAGCCTGTTGTTGTTTCTCATTCGCAATAGGTGAGGCGAAAACCTCTTTATCATACGCGTCTGCTTCCAAAAAAGCAAAAAACTCAATGCCGTGGTTTTCTCCGTCAAAATATAAGTTACCATATAATCTTTGCAAAAAATAATCTTCTTCAATAAAACGCCCTATATCGCCAAACATGGCGTTTTCTGCCATATGGTGGCCGTAAAATATGTTGTTAAAGTCAGTAAAATCTTTTTGAGCCCGATAATCCAAAAAGATGGCTCCCGACATACAATATTCCCCTTTAGCATCGGTAGATACATACTCCATATTGTCTTCCCCTTGAACAATGGGGTAATCTATATGGGTACCATACACAGTAAGCCAGCCGAACACATCGGGGTTCAGTCTTTGTAGTTCTGAAAAAGACAGGCTATCTTCTCCTTCTTCTTCTCCCCCAGGTTTAAACTCGGAATACTGCCGAGGGTCAGCACTGGCAAATACCTGTTTAGAATCCCACAGGGAATAGCCTCCGTATACAAGCATCACTACCAGTACCACAAACAAGGCTGTGTTAATTAACTGATCCACCAAGCGAATTGCCCGGCGGCCAAAACTTATTTTCTTTTTCATAAGCGTCGTAGCGCTGCCTTTCTTTGATGTTTTGATGTTTTTTCTGTTGTATCTTCCGGGGCGGTGAAAGCAACCGCCCCGGAAAGCTTACATAAAATACTGTTCATCCTATATTATCCCCTACAGGTTTCTACAATTACAGCAAGGGACAAGGTCTTTTTTATCCTTTTCCCTGTATGGGTTTTGTGTCCCACAGGGCAAGTAATGAAAGAGCTTTTATCTATGCTATAGGCTTATTCCTCTTCTTGACGGCGACGACGACTGATAAAGTATAGTGCAATACCGCCAAGGGCCACAGCTACTAACAAAATATAAGGCAAGTTGTTAATAATAATCCCTGTTGGAGCCTCTCTAACCAAGGTATTGGTGTAGGCAACACTGTTGGTTTTTTCACCCAGTTCCCCATTGGAGGATTCGGCAGTGCCCTTATTAGCTTCATCTCCGTTAAGGGTGGTTATATTTCCAATCGT
>CAZEIB010000418.1:0-1706 GCA_964511785.1 uncultured Oscillospiraceae bacterium | reverse complement strand
GTCTACTTGACTGAGAGGTCGACTAGTCAGTTAATGGCTAGTCTCCTACTCGATTAGGAAGTTATACAATTCTGGAAGGTTCTAAAGTCGTGTGTATAATGAATATATTAATTTTAATTGAGGGTGGTTATATGGGTGTTACTAAAAAAGTTCCAATGACCATTGGAATGTGTGTGGCAGAATAGAAACTGACCACGAAACCAGCTCTTTTAGATTTCCATATATCTATTGGTTTGACTCAGTTATTTAAGAAGGTACTTTAGAGATATATGAGAGTTTAGTTTTTTTGCTTTTGGATTCTTTATAGATGAGTAGAGAAATTCAAGAGCCGTGCCTGACTCAAGGGGACTTTCGTTAACTAAGTTCTCTACAGCATCTTTGAGATAGTGAGGAAAAACAAGCTACATTCATATGAGTGCAAACAGTTTTATGTCGAAGAGCTAGGCCAAAACAAACCGTCGAGAAGACTCAAGATTTCCTCCCTAAGTCAACTGAAATCTCAATTCATATTTGAATTAAAAAAAATATACCCTATCTCATTAAAGCTACGATTTAATGAGATAGGGGTGTTTTACTCGTTCAACGAAACACATAATTGGAATGAATTTAATGAATAGAGTTTTAATATTATTTAAGTGTAATTCCCAATTCTATCTAGAAAAGAACCTAACGAAATTAGCAGGAATGTTATCGAGTCCATTAAATAATATTCATAACTGAAGTTTATCTTTATCTGTGTTAAATATCTTTTCGTTGCAGGTATTTAGGATATTAGTAGTATAATTAATCAAAAGGGGATTTAAATATTTACACTAGGAAGGAAAATAGATGTTTTTTATTTAACCAATAGGATTATAATCCTTTTGGCAATTGTTGTAGCTATCATAGGGTGGCTCATTACTGGAGAAGTATTGCTAGGAATATATATAGGTGGTGGCTCTTTTTTAACCTGGGCACTGGCTAGAGAACTGGATCCCAAACACGAATTTTCTGCATTTCTTTGCGTTGCTTTTTCATTATTGAACTTATACTATTTTAAGAGTTTTCAACTTTTGGAAATTTTTTGGATTATTTTATTAATGAGAACAGTTAGCGGAATAACAGGAAAAGCGGTCACGTTTTTCGATATCTTTTCAGTGCTTGGGATGACGGTATATCTATCAATAAGCATGAAAAATGCAGTCTATTTGATTCCCTTTATTATAGCAATGGTTTTTGTTGAAAAGCTTAATCAAGGCGGAAGGATGGCATTGGTTGCTATTGGAATTGCCGCTGCTGCCTTTACGGTAGAGGTTATCTTTTTTAAATATCTATCAGTCAATTTGAACGTTTTTACAAGGAAATTTAATATCCTGGTATTTGCTCTAATTATTTTATCATTTTTCTCTTGGCATTTAATATCCAAAGAAAAGGTCAAAGATGACCTTGGGAAAATTGTTCAAAGGTCAAAGGTGTTATTAAGTCAAATAGTATTTAGTGTGGCTGTACTTATAATTTATATTTCTGGGGAAATAAGTATAAACAACTTAATTATTTATTTATCAGCAATAGCAGGCGTTTTCATTTATTGGATTGGGTATAAGCTATTTCAAGGCAGTCGGACTCATCAATGATGACAGATTTTTTATAAATACAGTGATAAGTGAATTTCAGCAGTGGAAATTTAGTGGACTTTGAATGTCTGTATCAATAGATTAGAGCTGAAG
>CAZEIB010000417.1:1384-1706 GCA_964511785.1 uncultured Oscillospiraceae bacterium | reverse complement strand
TGAGAAATCAGCAAGACGAAAAAGTAGATCGAATTATATTTGCTAACAGCTATAAGGAAGCTATTATTCCCCCTAGCCCTAGCCCTAGCCCTAGCTCTAGCCCTGCTGTGCCGACGGCTACAACAACTACCAGAGTCCCTCCTCCACCTACTGGAGATGAAACCAATTTAGGCATATGGATTGCCTTAGCAGCCGTAGCTGTAATTATACTGATTGTGCTAATTGTGTTGTACCGTAAAAACAAAATAAAAAATAACAAGTAAAAAGTTCTATACTAGCCCATTATATGGCTTCGATGATAATTAGTTGATGAAACTAGTGT
>CAZEIB010000417.1:0-1374 GCA_964511785.1 uncultured Oscillospiraceae bacterium | reverse complement strand
AAATTTGGAATATAAATTTATAATAAAGTAAAGCCCGGGGGTGGTATTTGCCTTAACAAAAACCACCCTAGGGGAGAAACACCCTGCCCTATAGAAGCAGCGGTTTTTTCTTTTAAAAAGCTTGTTTGTTTGTTATAATAAAGAACATCTGTGATATAATGCCCTTCTTTGCCCATAAATGAAAAAACCTCAGGGCGGAAGAAATTGATGAAAAGGAGAACCCGTGGAAATGGCAAGAAAGGTAGAAAAAAATACTAGAGAGCAACCAACAAGAGATGAACAGGGTGAAAAAAAAGAGGAAATACAAACCGGGGAAACCTTGTTAGCACAAAAAATAGAGGCAGAAAATCTCCCCAAAACCTCAGCATCAGTTTCTAAAAAGACGGTTAGAAAAAAGAAAAAACCTTCTTTTTTGCGAGACTTATTTGGACTGGTTTTTAAAATTGGTTTTTTGTTATTAGTGATATTTATATTGTTCACTTATTTATTTGGCGTACATCGTACTACCCTACCCAATATGGTTCCAAATATTAAAGATGGCGATTTGGTGTTTTTTTATCGGATTGATAAAGACTATGTGGCAGGGGATGCCTTAGTGCTAATACAACAGGGGAAACAACAGGTACAACGGGTAATTGCCGTTGGGGGAGATGAAGTGGATATTGATGAAGAATATATACGGGTCAACGGATATATTCAACTGAATCTGGAGGATTTACATATTGCCGGGCGTACGATGCGTTATGAAGAAGGGATTGATTTTCCAGTAAAACTGGCAGAAGATGAAGTGTTTGTATTAGGTGATAACCGGGAAAACGCTACAGACAGCCGGATTTATGGTCCGGTTAAAATTACAGACACCTTAGGTAAGGTAATGATGGTGATACGAAACCGTGGGTTTTGACCTTTCACGTATAGTTATTTTGTATCAAAAAATGAATCGGAAAACTTCCTTAATCATCATTTGATCATAAAAAACCCCAATAAACTCAAAAAAGCTAATGCTTATAAGGGTTATAGGGGTTTTTATTTTTACTCCCACTCGGCTAACGATTTTTTCATCAAGCTGTAAAGCCTTGATTTTAGGTGAGCTAGGTATTCAAATTATATAGTTTTAACTGTGGTAATTTCTTTTACCGGAGTTTTTGTACTCAACTTGTACTCATTTTTTTGATTGTTGATTATGTCTTTTGACAAGGGGATGATTGGTTATTAAACTTTTTTTGTCCACTTTTTTGGCCAATATCACCTCGCTAGGATATTTAACACCGGCAGATTTTAGAAAAAATACACTTAAATAAACTGTCTGAATAACTGTTTGACCTGCCCCCATAAATTGGTCCAGAAGTAATGTTAGCAAAGACCATTATTTGG
>CAZEIB010000416.1:0-1707 GCA_964511785.1 uncultured Oscillospiraceae bacterium | reverse complement strand
TATTTGAATGCCATCATTTTTTTCTTTTGTAAAAACCAATTCTACCTCATCATAGCGTTTTTTTAAATTGTGAAAAATTGCCTCTTGACGCTTTACACCCTTTCCACCACCGGCTACAGGGTTGATGACCACAATTGCTTTATCTCGCATATATTCTCTCCTTATATACTACTTTCAACCATTCTATACAAAAAAGAAAAAGCCATGTATAATCAATAAGATCGATATTTTCCATGGAGGTTGCAATGTCAGTTTTTTTCAAAGCTTTTCAAAAAGGTATTTTATTCTTTCTTATTATAATACTATCTGTCGGTTTTGTCATGCCTTCCTTAGGAGAAGAAGGAAGTACTGACCAAATTGTAGAACCTACTTTGCCTCCCAACTCTCCAGAATACGACTCCAATCATCCGGAAGATTTAATTTCCGACCAAATCTATGCCCACTCCGCCATTGTCATTGAAGCTAAAAGCGGCGATGTTATTTTTGCAAAAGACTCTGACAGACTTATGCATCCTGCTTCTACCACTAAAATACTTACAGTTTTTTTAGGTGCTTTAATGGGGGCTCAACAGGAATTGATGGATACCCGGGTTTATTGCTCTGAACGGGCTGCTGATGTACCGGAAGATTCCAGTCTCATTCCCTTAATTCCAGGTGAAGACATCATTTTTAAGGATCTTTTATTTGCTACTATGATCCGTTCCGGTAACGAAGGGGCTAATATTATTGCCGAAAGCACAACAGGTAGCATCGAATCTTTTGTAGACACGATGAACGAGTATGTACGTGCCTTGGGCCTTACAAACACTCATTTTTCCAACACTCACGGCTTTCCCGAAGAGACCCATTATTCTACCGTTCACGACATGGCCATGATAACCCGCCATGCTTTAGAAAACGACTTGTTTCGTGAAATTGCCAGATCCACAGAATACCAACTCCCTCCAAGCGCTCTAGACTCCAGAACTAAAACTTTAACCCAAAGCCGCTATCCTTTTATGAGAGACCCGGAAAGCAAATATTATTATCCTTATGCCATTGGGGTAAAAACCGGTACCTCCTCTTCTTCCGGATACTGTTTTGTAGGAGCAGCACAAAAGGAAGGGATCACTTTAATCTCTGTGGTGTTTCATTCCGGCTTATATAACCGCTGGTCTGATACCATTAAGCTATTAGATTACGGTTTTTCTCAATACCAAAGTACCTCACCCATTGAATTATACGAAGCCAACCCCATTAGTGTAAATGTTTCAGGTTATGCTTTAACAGATAAAGAGCTGGGGGTTTTGCCCCTTGATATTATCCCTGAAAATGCAGATGAAAACCCCACCTTAATTGTTTCAAAGCAGGCCTACGAGTCTATGGTGGCCAGCTTTAAAGATACTGCCTTAATTCAATATGAAAAAGATTTACAAGCCCCCATTTCTGCTGGTGAAGCCATTGCTACTTTATACTACTTCCCCGAAGGAGAAGAGCCTGTTACTTACCAGTTAGTGGCTTCAAGGTCTATTGCTAAACGAGAAAACGCACCTAAAACCTTAGACGAAATTATTGCCGAAACAGAGGCCGATCCCAATCCCTTCCCTCCTTTTACTTTTGAAATATTCTTAATTCTTGTTGTTTGTTTACTAATCCTATTTTTCATTATTCGAGGCTTATTACGCCTTATTGGCAAAATTCCTAAAAAGCGCACTAAACTCCCTAAAC
>CAZEIB010000415.1:0-1711 GCA_964511785.1 uncultured Oscillospiraceae bacterium | reverse complement strand
CAACATAAACTTTATTTTTTAAAGCATGACATTTGAATCTGTCATAACCTGTATCACGCATATCAATCTGATTATTCGTTTCTAAATGTTTCTTAACCCACTTTTCTCTCTCTGGAATGAAAGCACCGACAATTGTGATTCTATCAAAACTGACTGTTATATTTTTATTCAAATTCCCAAGGTGTTGGGACGATAACCGGCTATTAGAGTGTCCGGTTAACCCAAATTCATTATTTTGGCGATTTTCTTCGTTTTCCATTAAAAAAAACTCCCTTTCGCTATGCGAAAAAGAGCCATGCATGTTTGATTATTTCCGAAACATGATATAATATCATTACGTAAATAAAACTAACATGAGTTCAAGTAATCTTTACTCGCCAAAGGTCAGATTATTTGATACAAAACTCTTTTTCTAATTTGATTTTTTTGTTGAGGACAGTATAGCATAATGCTTACTGTCTTTTTTTATTACTTTCTTCATTTTCTCCTAGTGTCATAATTCCTCCACTCATAACTAAAAAACTATTAAAACATCTTAGTTTAAGAACTTCCTTGTATTCTCTTTACTTTTAAACATGTATCTTATTCCTTTACCTGCAAGTGATTCATCTTTATATCTTGGTATAACATGAAAATGAGCATGAAAAATATGCTGACCTCCCACTTCTCCACAGTTCCAACCAAGATTATATCCTTGAGGTCCATATTCTTCGTCTAAATGCTTTTTTACCTCTTGAAGAAGACTATACGTTGCTTCCCACTCTTTCCGAGTTAAATCAAATACAGTTTCTCTATGCTTTTTAGGAACAATTACCCCCGCACCTTCAAGTAACCCCCCTTTTATTTTTGACACATCCAATTGTAAAAAAAGACACTCTTCATTGCTTAAAACAACATTTTGATTAGGCTCTAAATCAAGATTACAATACACACATTTTCTCATAATGATCCCCTTTATAATTTATTCCAATTTCCTTTTTAGCTGTGATACGCTGCGTCCTTAACAATCCTAAGAGCTTTGCAACCGAAAGTTAATAGCTGTCGCTACTACTTTCGCTTACGCTCTAAGTATAAGTTAAGGACTGTCACAGACTAAAAAGTTTTCTCGGCATAAATAGTCCTAACTCGTAACTTCCTTCAATCCCTTGATTATCAAATACACTAATCCGACCACTAGCCCTACTAAGATCACTACTGCTAAAGCGCTCCAATACCATTCTCCTAAGTTCCAAAGCTGTGATAGAAAAAGACCTTTCCAAACACCAATCGCAAGCGTTCGAGCTATTAATCCAATCAACAACACCATTGCAATTATCGATAAAGCAAAGAACGAATAACCCTGAACTTTGTGGAAATTCTTGCTTAATTTATTTTGCTTTTCAAAGCTTTCTTCCAATTCCTGAAAGTTCCGTCTTTGCGTATTCAACAAGTCTTTACTGACTTTTTCAGTCGCTTGTTGCACGTTATAATTCCATTCCGTTGTCCCTTTGTCGAGTTTTCCTAACAGGCTGTCGATTTTCTGATTCCTCTCGTCCTGTGATTTCTCTATCTCTATCATTCTCTCTCTCAACAGATTGTTTTGTTTTTTCACTTCGGACAATTCGTTTTCCAACAGTGAATTTTTCGAACTGTTCCCAATCTCTGGAATGGTCGATTGTTTTTGTTTCTGTTCGTTCAATCTGTCTTGCAAACTCATTTTCTAACCCCTCCA
>CAZEIB010000414.1:1258-1713 GCA_964511785.1 uncultured Oscillospiraceae bacterium | reverse complement strand
ATTTGCGCCGCTTCATATAAAGCGGGGTCTGCGTTAGTTAAAGCAGCCAAATAAATAATAGAATTCCATCCAAAGCCTTGCCATACACCAGAGCCAATATAAAGGCTACGAAAATACTTAGGCAAACCGAAGAAGTTAATAGGATTTCCACCTGAGGCTCGTATTAGATTGTTAATGACTCCGTCAGTAGGTGAAAGCATGGCCTTTAGCATACCAACAATAACTACAACAGAAATGAAATGAGGAAGATAAGAAACGGTTTGAACGACCCGCTTAAATTTTTTAGAGTTCATTTCGTGGAGTACTAAGGCAAAAACAATGGGTAGTGGGAAGGTGAAAATTAAATTATATACACTAATAAGCAAGGTGTTTTTTAGTAAGCGCCAAAAATAGATAGAGTTAAAAAACTCATGAAACCACTTAAAACCAACCCATTTTGCGCCAAATATACTGCC
>CAZEIB010000414.1:276-1248 GCA_964511785.1 uncultured Oscillospiraceae bacterium | reverse complement strand
TAAAAGCCATCACAACCCCATACATAGGAATATAGTGAAACAAGATATAGTATATTAAACCTGGAAGCATAAGAAAAAAAAGATACTTGGTTTGAAGAAATTTTTGCCAAAAAGAAGTTTTTTTCTTTTTTGAAGGAAGTGTGGATATTGGATGGGTCATAAAAGCTCCTCCCATGTATTACGTAATATAAGATGACAGGAAGTAGAGTATGGAAAGTACTTCCTGTCATCTGTAACTTATTGAGATTATTGGTTTTTGCTTTGATAATAGAGGTTTAGTTGATTTTGATAAATTTGAGTGAGTTCATCTCCCCCCATGCTAGCTACAGTTTGGCGGAAAGAGTCAAATTCATCTATACTTACCTGACCGGTAATAAACTTTTGAATCATTTCTTTTTCATAAGTATCAATATCGGCGGTTAAAGAATCAATTTGATCAAGTTCTTCTTCAGTTCCCATTACTTGTGGAAAAGGCTCGATTGTAAATTGTACAACGGCATCACTTTCTTCGGCTGCGCGTTGACTATAAAGCATTTTACCAAAATCTAAAGTACGGTTGGAAAATTGAGCAGAAAATGCGCCTACAGAACGTAATGCAGAAGCAATATTTAAACCATCAGGATTATTTGCAACAAAATCTGTCCAGCTTTTTGTTCCATCTTCATTTAATGTATAGGTAAGTCCTTCTAAACCATAAAGCATTACATCTAAGCCTTCTGGATTTGCATAAACATAGTCTAACCATTTTATTGCTAATGTAGGGTCTTTACAGTCTTTAGTAATACTGTAGCAAAAGCCTGTTAAAGCCCTACCGATTAAGCGAATATCAGTCCCGTCATTAGCATTAGGTGAGGGGACCATATGATATTGAGCTTTTGAACTATTTGGAGAACCTCCTTGTTGTGCAGTTCCTTCCCATAATTCAGCAAGATCGGCAAAGTGGGCAGAACAACCAATAATGTCTTTAGAAGC
>CAZEIB010000414.1:0-266 GCA_964511785.1 uncultured Oscillospiraceae bacterium | reverse complement strand
GATAATTATGGTTTAAATACCGAAGTTAATTTTTATTTAAGAAAACTAAAAAGTCTTTAAATCCAGGCAAATCATATTGAGAAACGCAGGTGCCATTGTCATCAATATATTTTGTTGCAGGAGCGGCCAATCCAAAAGCTGTGGCTAAGTAGCCATATTCACTTAAAGCGTTTTCGCCAAAAGCAGATAAAGGAATTTCATCAGCAATACCATTACCATTTGGGTCTCCTTCTTTAAAAGCTTTTAATACGGTGTACCACTCATCA
>CAZEIB010000413.1:0-1714 GCA_964511785.1 uncultured Oscillospiraceae bacterium | reverse complement strand
TACACGCTGTAGACGGCGTGAGTTTTAAAATTGAAAAAGGCAAAACCTTGGGCATCGTTGGAGAATCCGGTTGCGGAAAATCCACTGCTGGAAGATCTATTTTGAAACTTATTGAGCCCACCGGTGGCAATGTAATTTTTGACGGAGTGGACATTACTCGTTTTTCTCGCAGAAAGATGCGCCCCCTTAGAAAAGAAATGCAAATGATTTTCCAGGATCCTTTCTCTTCCTTAGACCCTAGACAAAGTGTATCTCAACTTATTTCTGAACCCATTATTGAACATAAGTTAATTAAAGGAAAAGAAAATATTCGTAAACGCACTTTAGAACTTATGGATACTGTAGGCCTTGCTAGCCGCTTAATGAACAGCTACCCTCACGAATTAGATGGTGGCCGGCGTCAGCGCATTGGTATTGCCAGAGCCCTATCTTTAAACCCAAAGCTGATTGTTTGTGATGAGCCGGTTTCAGCCCTGGATGTATCCATTCAAGCTCAAATATTAAATCTGTTAAAAGATTTACAAAAAGAACTGGGATTGACTTATATTTTTATTACCCATGATTTATCTGTTGTAAAATACTTTTCTGATGATATTGGCGTAATGTATTTGGGGCAAATGGTAGAAAAAGCTTCTTCTGAAGATATTTTCGATGATCCTCTTCATCCTTATACCAAAGCTTTGCTTTCAGCTGTGCCTATTCCAGTTGTTGGTAAAGAAAGGCCACAACATCAACTAATTAAAGGTGAAATCACCTCTCCTGTGAATTTACCGGATGAATGCCGCTTTTTTAAACGCTGTGTTATGGCTGAAGAAAAAGCTTGTAAGGCTTGTAATCCTCCACTAATTGAAGTAAAGCCCAAGCACTTTGTAGCTTGTAACCGTATTCCCTCTCAAATAAAGCAATAAAAAAGAAGCTGTTTTACACAAGTAAAACAGCTTCTTTTTTACGCTTATTTTTTATAATCAAAGGGAATTTTAGGTTCTAAAAATTTTCCTAGCATAAAACCAGTTTTCCCATCTTCTGTTTGCACATGGTACCAGTCTTTACTAAGACCAAGGACCTTTACTGTAGAACCATTATCATAAATTTCTAAAGTTTCTCCTTTTTCATTAGGCTGAGCCCGTAGCCTCAAGTTTTTTTGTTTCCCTTTATTGTTTACAGTTATAGTAGGAAAAGCTTCTTCCACATTATCGCGGGCAGGGCCTGTGGCTGAAAACTTACTATCCATATAACCAATAAAACCTTTTGCATTGTTACTAACAGGAATATATACTTTTGCCCAACCATCTTCTTGTTCTTCTAGTATATACACTTTTGTTCCATTATAATATTTCCCTTTAGAAGGCGCTTTAGCCGAAGGTTTACTTCGCAAATGAAGCCTGTCTGTAACTTCTGCGTTGCTTACAACAGCAACTCCAAAAGAAACAGATTCTGCGTTCATAGGTACAAATCCAGCTTTATATTCACCATTTTCCAATTCTATCAGCACATGCCAAAATCCACCATTAATACCAATTGCCATAGCAAAATAAGGGATAGAGCCATCGTAGGAGGTAATTGTTGCTCCTTCATCAGCATCAGAATACAAAGCCCAAGTAGCTTCAGCGCTTAAATTTGCAAGTAGTTCCTTGGTGTCATACTTTTTTTCCTGATTGAAGGTAAGGTATATTTCTTTACGCAACATATATCCTTCAATACCATTATCGCCCCC
>CAZEIB010000412.1:0-1714 GCA_964511785.1 uncultured Oscillospiraceae bacterium | reverse complement strand
AGATGGAACAGTTTTTAGAAAGCCTATTTTAGTTAAAGGAATTAATCCTGTTGTAAGCGGATGGAAAAAACCGATTACCATTGCCCGCCATGCTTATGGAGACATTTATAAAAATACGGAAATCAAAACCAGTGAAAAAGGAAAGGCAGAATTGGTTTTTACCAATGAAAAAGGGGTTGAAAACCGAAAAACTATTTTTGATTTTACAACACCTGGAATTATACAAGGCGTATATAACACAGACGCGTCGATTACCTCTTTTGCAAAGGCTTGCTTTGAATATGCTTTAGACACAAAAGAAGAACTTTGGTTTTCTGCAAAAGATACCATTTCCAAAACCTATGATCACCGATTTAAAGATCTTTTTCAAGAAATATTTGAAAAGGAATATGAAGAAAAATTTAAAGAAGCGGGAATCAGTTATTTTTATACCCTTATTGACGATGCTGTTGCCAGGGTGATGAGAAGCGAGGGAGGCTTTATTTGGGCTTGTAAAAACTACGATGGAGATGTAATGAGTGACATGATAGCTACGGCCTTTGGGTCTTTGGCCATGATGACCAGCGTATTAGTGACTCCTAATGGTACTTTTGAGTATGAAGCAGCCCACGGAACGGTAACAAGGCATTATTATCGCTATTTAAAAGGGGAAGAAACCAGCACCAACCCTGTAGCCACCATTTTTGCTTGGACGGGGGCATTGAATAAAAGAGGGGAATTAGATGAATTGCCCAGGCTAAAAGAATTTTCCGAAAAGCTGGAAAAAGCAACTCTTTTAACCATTGAAGAAGGAACCATGACGAAAGACCTCACTTCCTTATTTAATGGAGAGCCTAGGGGAGTAAATAGTAGTGTTTTTATTAAGAAGATCAAAAAGAAACTTGAAGAATTATTGTAATAGTAAAGAGGATATAGATGAGTCTATATCCTCTTTACTATTACAATACAAAGCCTTCATAGCTTCGGCACAAGGTATATTTTGAAATAGCACTATGCATTGGATTATGGCAGTAAGTGGTTAAAATATCTTTAATGTAAGAGGGTAAGAAGCGATTGTACTTTACTTCTAAAATCATAGGGGAGTAAGCATCTACAATAGGAATAGTAGGAATAGAAGGATTAAACAAATCAATATTTCTAAACCCTGTTCTAAGTTGTTTATCAAAGGTAATGCGCACTTCTTCTACAGGGTGAATATACGCTTCACGGATATAATCAACAATAACTACAGGGCGTAAAAGATTTAAGCTCATTTCTCTATAAATATCCCTAAGCAAGCCACTGGCAGTTTTTTCAAGACCACTGGGGTCGCCGGCTATTAGCTGTTCAGCTAAAATTTTTGGAATAATTAAGGAACGTTTGGAAATTAAGTTACCTATTTTGGTTTTACATTCCAGCTGAATTTTTTGATCGGATAATTTGTAAATACGAATACGGTATTTATCTCGATTTTTGACACCGTTTAATTTATCTAGCACAGCAGCATTATTATAAGTGTCAAAGTAAAGGGAGCGAATATGATATTCGTTATTTTCATCTCCATTGGGGTCGGGCTTTAAGACGTGCTTTAAAGCTTGGGATAAAAGGATATATTGCCCTTGGTTAATATAATACTTTAATTCATGGCGGGCAGGAACGGAAAGGGCCAATAGGGCACCTCCTTTGCAATTTGCATAATCTACACTCCGGCTTCAGATTGGGTGGCTACTAAAGT
>CAZEIB010000411.1:0-1720 GCA_964511785.1 uncultured Oscillospiraceae bacterium | reverse complement strand
GCCTATAAAACAGCATAAAAAAAGAGCACCGATGGGTGCTCTTTTTTGTTATAATTCTGAAAGTTGAGCCTATTAGCTCCACTTTTTATTTTCTTTTTTTCTACTTTTCTACTTTTTTTTTTTTCACTAGGCTACCAAAAGTAACGGCCTCTTCTCCAAAGCGGTTACGCAAATCATCCATTGCCTGCTCCAGCTTTTCCTGTTTTTGATTGCTCTCCTTTTCTTCTTTAAAAAAGCTTAACTGCTGCATTTCTTCCCCTTCTTTTACCAAATTACTTACCGTTACAGTAAACATTCTTACAGGAGAAGTACTTTTCCAGTTTTTATATAAAAGAGCTAGAATTTCTTCATAAATTTCTTTAGTAGACTGAGTAGCTGTAGAAAGGGTTGTTTGTCTGGAAATCACTTTAAAATTTGGGTCTTTAATCTGTAAAGCAATTGTAGTTCCTTTAAGTGTATGTTTACGTAGTCTGGTTCCTACACTATCACATAGGGTTAAAAGCCCTTCTTTCATTTCCTCGTATCCCTTTAAATCTTCTGCAAAAGTTCTTCCGTTACCCACACTTTTTATCCCTTCTGGGTTAAAATAGCAGCGCACCTCTTCCTTTTCTTGTCCAGTAGCCTGAAGATAGATGTCTCTACCTCCTTTTCCAAGGAGGGTGATTAAACGCTCTTCTCCTGCAGATACCACTTCTTCTATGGTAGTGATGTTCCACTTTCTTAGTGTTTCGCCTGCATTTTTTCCCACAAACAAAAGGGTTTCAACGGGTTTTGAATAAAGAATCTCCTGATAATTTTCTTTTGAGATCACCGTGGTTCCATCAGGTTTTTTCATATTGGAGGCCAGTTTTGAAAGGGTTTTATTAAAAGATACCCCAACAGATATACTAAGGCCCAGTTCCTCTTTTACCCTTCTTCTAAGTTCGTCGGCAATTTCTTTTCCACTACCAAACAAGTGAATACTTCCTGTTACATCAAGCCAAGATTCATCAATGGAAAAAGGCTCTACCTGATCGGTATATTGAATGTAAATGTCATTAATTAATGTAGAATATTTTTCGTATTCCTTTCTTTGAGGGGGAATTAGCACCAAATGGGGACACTTTTTTTTTGCCTGCCAAATAGGTTCTGCTGTTACAATACCGTAAGCTTTTGCCAATTCGTTTTTTGCAAGAACAATGCCTTTACGCCCTTTTGGGTCGCCACATACCGCCATAGGCACTTTTTTTAACTCAGGCCTAAAGATGGATTCTACCGAAGCATAATAATTATTGCAATCGCAGTGTAAAATAACCCTGTCCATAATTCCTCCAAAAGAGAACTGATATTCCCTTAAATTATACCACAATTCTTCCGTTTTTTTCAATCATGGTTTCTACTTAAAAAAGCAAACCTTAAGGTGCTTTTTATGGCTCCTTAAGATTTATTCGCTAATATATCGTTTTTTTATTACTTTGTCGGTAATTGGGTCATGGCGTATAAATTCATAATTTCATCTAGTTTTTCTGTAGGGAAATCTAAATTTTCTCTGACATAGTCCATTAAAGAGGTGTTGGTTTTTTCTGCCCCTTCTATCAGCATGGCTGCTTTTTCATAACCAATATGGGGGGTAAGGGCTGTAACAATACCAAAACTTCCCTTTACCAACTCTTCACAGCGTTTTTCGTTGGCTTCAAGGCCTTCAATACAATGTACCCTAAAAGTGTAAGCTGCTTGTTTT
>CAZEIB010000410.1:0-1723 GCA_964511785.1 uncultured Oscillospiraceae bacterium | reverse complement strand
ATCTATCAAACAGCCTAAACAAAAGTGTTCAAGTTATTATTGCAATTTACGAAAATATTTTACATACAAAAACACCAATCCTGTAGATTGGTGTTAACTAACTTATTTGGCTTTTAACATTTTCCAAAATATTAGAGCACTAACTAAAATAATTAATATATATCCACCTATCATGCAAATCATAGAATGATTAAACATCCAATAATAAACATTCTGAAATAGAGCTTGATCATTGAGGATATATGTCCACGAAAATAACACAAATAAAAACAATAGTATAAAATCAACCCAACATATTACAGGATATCGCTGTACAAAATTTGCACCTGTGTCATTCGTAACTTTAAAGGGGAGTTTTGTCATTTTTCCAATACAATATAGAAAAACAAAAATGACATTCATTAGACCAAAAGCCCAAACTATAGAGAGTATTAACAAACTAAGTAAAGAAGTTTTGCTAATGTTTCCAAAAATACTTTCTAAAGAAGAAATACCACCAAACAATAAAAACGCTAAAGCAGTAAATATACTTACCAGTGAAAGAAGTTGTCCATTCATATCTTTTCTTAACTCTACCGTGGACTGATTAATACTTTCTTTAAATCTTCTTTGAAAGTCGCTATCACTTTCAGCTAACGAAGTAAATTGCTGATTAGCTAAGTTAACATGATCTAAAATTTTCCATGCTATTTGTTTTATTTCTTTCCTATTAGGAATATTCTTATTGCTTTCTAAATAATTTACTAAGGACTCTAGATTAGTTAAAATATCACCATTTTGGTGATTTCCCTCTTGGGAGTTATTTTTATAAACGATAGAGCTTATAGTTGAATAAAATATTCTCTTGTGATTAAAGGAATATTTCCTTATTTCTTCTATTGCAGTTTCATTTTCAAACTCATTTGAAGGACAATCAAAAACTAAAAATAATTGTCGCATTTCATTTTTATTTACCGCAATTTTATCTTCTTTAGGTATATTTTGATTACTTGTTTCAGTTTTTGATATATTTATATTTTTATTCATCTTTTTTATTCGGAAAAAAACTTTTTTATACTTGCTGCAGATATTGGATTATTTTGATATTCCACAAATGCTTCTTTCCATGGCAATTGGTTATGAGTTATCCTTACTAATTGTGAAGCTGAATATGGAGCACATTCTTTAACCATTGATTCGATTAATTTTTTATCATCCGAAGATATGTTTTCTTGAATATTTTTTTGCACAAAATTAATATCAGAACTTCCAAAGAATTTATATTCATAATATACTTCAGGAACAACTGGACCAAAGGTCCAAGCTTCAATTTGCTCTTTAAAACATGGTCGATCTTCTGTTACTAAAAATTGGGCCTGCACGAAATAAAGAATTTTTTGTAGTTTTAGATTACTCACAGAGAAATTCTTTTCTATTGAATATCTAATAATATAATCAGCCACCGTAAGAGCATGGTACCTAGCTTCTTTCATTTTACCTACCTCCAATGAATATTATACTTTATTCTGCTATTCAAATAATCCTAAAGCATTATTTTTTAATTAAGTACTACATCAAATTTAAAATAACGAAACTGTCAAATTTTTTGTGTAAATAGATTTTTCCCTTAGATTGATTTTTTAATTTATCTTCTAATCAAAGTAGGATTCTAAGGTGTCTTGAACCTGGCCAAAGCCTTTGTGGATTCGATTGAAATAGCGTTCGTTGTAGCTCATTGCCTGAA
>CAZEIB010000409.1:679-1737 GCA_964511785.1 uncultured Oscillospiraceae bacterium | reverse complement strand
TTAGGAATGTTAATGTCCTCTAAAGAAGCCAAAGGCATATCAAAAGGGGCAATGGGCTGGTTATCAACCCCGTTACTTTGATATAAATCAAAGCCATTCATAGAAACCCATTTTGCCATTTCCCCTTGTAAGCCAGATAGGGTAAGTTGAATATCGGTTTCTAAGTTTCGGTTAACCACAAAAAGCATAACACTTTTTTTGTTTTGTGTAAGCACAGCAGATATGGATAAATACATTGCTTGGGTGCCATCATTACAAGTATATTTTGGTACACTCAATTCAGTTTTAAGAGCAAATCCTCTGGCAAACTGTGCAGCATATAGAAAAGGAAAGTAAGTTGTCTGTACCCAAGCCTTTCCCTCAGGGGTTGTCATAATAGGTGCTAACACATTAATCAGCTGTGCCAAACAGGCAATTTTAACAACATCGGCATTGTTAATAAGGGTATTAATCATTCCCCCTACCAAAAGAGCATCTGCAAAATCATATTCTTCCTCTTCAATAGGTCTAGGGCATGTCCACTTTGATGCTGTTTTACCTTCTTTTTGCCAATGATACCATACATTCCACTCATCAAAAGACAAATAAATATTTTTATCACTTTGTTTTTCCGCTTTTACTTCATCACAAATTTCTTTAACTTCTTTGATGAAATCGTTCATATCGTCACTTCTTGCTAAAAATCTAAGAAGATCTCCATCATTGTTTTGATAATATTGGTGGAGAGATAAATACTCGACATCATCATAGCAATGAGTTAAAACGGTTCTCTCCCAGCTGCCAAACGTAGGCATTTCTTTGTACGAACTTCCACAAGCAACCAACTCAATCGTAGGATCAGTCCATTTCATTATTTTAGCCGTTTCGTGAGCAATTCGGCCATACTCTTCAGCCGTTTTTGCACAAATCTGCCAAGAACCATCCATTTCATTACCTAAACACCATAGTTTAATATTATGAGGCTCCTCGTAGCCGTGGCTTCTACGCAAATCGGATAAATAGGTTCCCTTTTCAACGTTACAATATTCTAATAGATCCATCGCTTCTTGGGGGCCTCG
>CAZEIB010000409.1:0-669 GCA_964511785.1 uncultured Oscillospiraceae bacterium | reverse complement strand
CCAAGATTGACTGCCATCATAGGTTCTACTTTGGCTTGTTTACACCAGTCCATAAATTCATTAGTACCAAATTCATTGGTTTCCAAGGCAAACCAAGCCAAGTCTCTACGTACAGGTCGTTTATCCTTTGGCCCTACCCCGTCTTCCCAGCGATAACCGGATACAAAGTTTCCTCCAGGATAACGAACGCATCCTAAATTTAAAGGTTTTACCAAATCAATAACATCTTCACGGAACCCTTGGGCATTTGCCTTCGGATGACCTGGCTCATAAATTCCTGTATAAACAGCCCTACCCATATGTTCAATAAAAGATCCGAACACTCTATCATCAATAGCCGAAATAATTCGGTTATAGTCCACATACAACATTGCCTTCATTTTGCATATCCTCCAAGCTTCATTATCTTTTCTATTTTAACTTTTTACCCCTTGACGCTACCTATAGTCATACCGCTAATAAAGTACTTTTGTGCTTCAAAGAACAAAATCAGTATTGGCAATATAGAAATCACTGTTCCAGATAACAATACTTTATAGGCATCGTTATTGTTACCTTGAATACTGACCTGCCCCCATAAATTGGTCCAGAAGTAATGTTAGTAAAGATCATTATTTGGTAGAGAAACTTTTTTTTGGCTTGTCTAAATGGTAACACATTTTGGTATAC
>CAZEIB010000408.1:0-1739 GCA_964511785.1 uncultured Oscillospiraceae bacterium | reverse complement strand
TTGTTACTCGAGGCGATTTGTATCGCAGCCGCGCCAAACAAGTGCTCGATTATCAACGAGAAAATATCAGGCGCAACAGCCCACTAGACAGACAAGCAAGTCGCATTAAAAAAAGCGAGGTTTATTATGGCAAATTAATGCCTTTAGTTTATGCCCGATTCTTTGGATTAGTGGGTTTGTTCCGAAAAATAGTAACTGTGTCTGTTAGTCTTTTCCGACCAATGTTTACTGATAGTAGCGAATGCGACCAACGCATTGTGGTGCATAAAAGTTGTGCATTGGCTGCACAGACATTTATGATTGCCATGGCCAACGAACAATATGACACCTGTGCCATAGAAGGTTTTGATAGTAGACGAGTGAAAAAGCTATTGAATCTGCCCTCGGGTGCAGAGATAAACATGCTTATTCCGTGTGGAATACGGAATGGCGACAAAAGCATTCATGGAGAGAGATACCGTGTGCCTTTCGAACAAGTATATAAAAAGATGTAGAAAACATTCAACTATTCTGTTGTGATGATTGTTTATTCACAAAGAATGGGAAATGAAACAGATTTTCTTTTTCAATAAAAAAACATTCACTCATAGATACTTTTAAAGAGAATTTTCAATACGTTTGTAGGGTAATTATTTCACTTCAGAAAAATTACCACTCAGGTAAAAACAAAACAACCAATTAGATTTAATAATCAACATTATGGCTAAAAGTCAAGACGCAAAGAAATCAGAAAAAAAGGAAGCTACAAAAACTCCTAAGGAGAAAAAAGCTGAGAAGAGACTGAAGAAAGCAGGTAAAAAATAAGTACCTCCTTCTTGTAATTGTATCACAACCTTCTTTATCATTTATTGAATAAGGAAGGTTGTTTTTTTTGATGCATGCCGATTCATTTGTAAACATCTGAAAAGGTGCTTTTATCCCTTGAAATGAATTGATTAATTAGACGTAAAATGTATTTCCTCTTAATAAATAGAATCCTAGAGGAGTTTTACCAAAAACAAATACACGCCAAAACCGTTATTGAATATCACACTAAAAAACATACACCAAAAATGAATTTTAAAATAAGCTACACTCCCTTTATCATTATATTGATAATTGCTCTCATTGCAGGAATAAGCTGCACCTCAAAAAAAGAAGAAACTTCTGCACCCATTGACCCCATGCAAGAAGATATTGTACATTCATTCATCAATATGGACGAATACTTGCCCATTAAAACAGTTGAGAAAGCAGATCAACCTTTCCTGTTCTCACGTATAGAAAACAGAATGTTGCCCACAGAATTCGTTCACGATGGCAACACGTATAATACGATGCAATATATTGACTCATCGTACACACAAGGCTTCTTGTTTATCCAAAACGACACCATACAATATGAAAATTACTGGAGAGGCCAACAAGAAGATGTACAGCATATATCGTGGTCAGTAGCAAAATCATTCATATCTGCCCTATTTGGTATAGCCATGGAGGAGGGATTCATTAAAAGCATTGACCAGACCGTAGATGAATACTTACCAGAGCTAAAAGGTTCGGGCTATGAAGGAGTGAAGATAAAAGATGTTTTACAGATGTCGTCTGGAATAAAATTTGATGAAACCTATAGCGACCCCCTATCGGATATTCAGCAATATTGGGTAGGTTTTGTTGCGGGTGATTCGCAAGATGAATTTACTGCCAATATGGTAAATGAAAGAACTCCAGGCACATACAACAAATATGTAAGCATGGAC
>CAZEIB010000407.1:0-1742 GCA_964511785.1 uncultured Oscillospiraceae bacterium | reverse complement strand
CAAAAAAAACGCGTGGTAACAGCCCTTCAAACCAATGGCCATACTGTAGGCTATATGGGCGACGGCATTAACGATGCCCCTCCTTTACGCCAAGCTGACGTTGGTATTTCTGTAGACAGTGCAACGGAAATTGCCAAGGAAACTTCCGATATTATTTTACTGGAAAAAGATTTAATGGTACTGGAAGAGGGGGTTATTGAAGGCAGAAAAACCTTTGGTAATATTATTAAGTACATTAAAATGGCTGCCAGTGGAAACTTTGGTAATATGATTTCTGTCATGGTTGCCTCTGTATTTTTACCCTTTTTACCTATGCTACCTTTGCATATTTTAGTGCAAAACTTGTTAAGCGATATTTCTCAAATTGGGATGCCCTTTGACAATGTGGACCCGGAATATTTAAAAAAGCCCCGTAAATGGGAAACCGAGTCTATTAAATCTTTTATTGCTTACATGGGGCCTTTAAGTTCCCTATTTGATATTTTATGCTTTGGGGTACTATGGTTTATTCTAAAGGCCAATAATGTGGCTATGTCTCCCTTATTCCACTGCGGCTGGTTTGTATTTGGTACTGTATCTCAAATTTTGGTTATTCATATGATTCGTACCAGTAAAAAACCCTTTATTGAAAGCCGTGCCTCCAAACAATTAAACATTTCTACCACTGTTATTATTATTGTAGCCCTTCTTATTGGCTTTACCACCTTAAGTGTGGGACTGGATATGATGCCCTTGCCTTTTGCTTTTGTACCATGGTTGGTTCTTTTACTACTTGCCTACTCCCTATCCACCCAGTGGATTAAGCATGTTTACATTAAGCGTTATGGAGACTGGTTATAATTAAAAAACTTTGTACCTATTGTTAAATTAAGCAATTGGTATCTAAAAAGAGGTGATGTTTATTAAAAAGCATCGCCTCTTTGCTTTTTTAAGATATGTAAGGCTTTAATAAGAAAGGTTACTGGAGATTCTTTTTCATAGGTAAATTTCCTTTCAGTTTATATTTTTATAAATATACAACATAAATTGCTTACCATTACCAGAGTAGATTTTCTATATACATCTATTATTAAGGAGCTTTCAAGCATTATCAACTAAAAACAGCTTTTAACCTTTGTTAACTACATAAAAACATGGTACAATAAACCACATTATACTTCTCATGTTTTTTAAACAACTTTCTATTCTTCTATCGACCATATAAGCTTATTTTACCAAGGAGATATACTATGATTGAATTAAAAAACATCAGTAAATCCTTTAATGGAAAAAAAGTTCTAAATAATGTTTCCCTTACCTTTGAAAAAGGTAAAATTTACTCTTTGGTAGGTCCTAACGGTGCAGGAAAAACAACTCTTCTTCATTTAATCACAGGTATCCTTCTTCTTGATCAAGGTGAAATGATTATTGAGGATACAAAATATTCCCAATCCCTAGCAAACAAAAAAATCCACCTTACCTTAGCCGGGGATAGAGGATTACATTGGCGCTGTACCCCTTACCAAAACTATGAGTATTTTCTTGGACTAAAAGGGATAGGAAAAAAAGAAGTGAAACTAAGGATCAAAAAAAACAAACATTATATGGGCAGTGAATTTGAATACTTATTAAACAAACCTATTGAAACCATGTCTTTTGGACAGAAAAAGCAAGTTTCTCTTTTTTTAAGCATGTTATCGCAAGCAAGCTACTTAATTTACGATGAAGCTACCGAAGGTATTGATGTTGACAACAAGGACATT
>CAZEIB010000406.1:0-1743 GCA_964511785.1 uncultured Oscillospiraceae bacterium | reverse complement strand
ATCACCTATTCAAGTATTTCTACAGATGGTGCACTTGACTTGACAATTCACCATTACAATAAAAAAGAAACGCATATGCGTTTCTTTTTTATTGCTCTCCTTTAGATGTATCCATTTCCGTTTCAATACATCCTTCGGTAAATTCAGGAGCACAAACCAATTGTTCGTCACTTTTCAAGGTTTCTTCTTTTTTAATCTTTTTAGGATCTTTTAACATTATTTCCATCTCCTTTATCATAATCTATTCTATTATTATTCTATTTCTATTATATCAATCTCTTCCTTTTTTTGCAATTTAGTTATTCTTTAAACAGTCTCTTTTTTTGTTTATGGTCTATTATTTTCCGTTTCTTCTTTTCTTTATTGATATTGCATAAATATTATAATATATATTGACATTTTTTATTTTTTATGCTATAGTGAAGATACAAAAAAGAAGGGGAGGTGGTTGTATGATAAAAAACAACTATATGCTACCACTTCTGGGTAGGTTACGGCCAATCCGTGCGGTAGATTTAGGGTAAAAAGCCCTCCATTTATAACTCGGTCGGTGGGCTTTTTACCCACAATCATTAAAACTTAACGCCACTGTGTTGTGGCGTTTTTTTGTATTTGTTTTCCCCTTTCCCTATTTCTTCTTCCCCTTACACTAAATTTAAAAAACCCTCTACCATTTGTTTTAAAAAAGACTTTTTTTCTTCCTTTATGCTACAATAGCCTAAGAGGTGATTGTATGAAAAACAACAAATTATATAACTTGGTTTTTTCCTGTTTAGCTGCCATCCTTATTTCTGTTCCTATTGCCTTTATCATGGTGGTAATGAATCTAGGATTTGTAGAAGGTTTTTTTCTAGCCTTTCTAAAATCTGCCTTGGTCAGCATACTTATTTCCATCCCATTAGCTACCATCGGTATTCCTATTGCTCAAAAATTGACTAATTGGATTTTCAAAAAGTCCTAAAGGAAAATCCCTGGTCTTGAAAACATTTATCTTTGTTTGTTATATGACCTATGTGAAATAGAAATTAGCATGAAAACAGCAATCTAGGTAAATTCCTTTTTTTCTCGAATTCATTGAAAACAAACATCATAATGAGGTGGAAATTTTCAACAATATAGCTCCTTAATAACACTGTTATTATTTACAGTGCTACCGTAGTTGCTAAGCAAAATGGCTACATCTAGTATCCTAGATGCAGCCATTTTTCTTTAGGTTGTTGCGTTTTTTATTTTTAAGCTTGATATTATGGATTGATTCGAGTGAGGCCTTCGATGCTGTAGGTGGCCTCCATGGCAAACTCCGCCGTATCAGTAAGGAAGGGCTTGTACTCGGGGCCAGTGTACTGGGCCACACCGCCGATGTTGTAAATCTTGCTCATGTCCCAGCCGCGGGCACTAAGAATATTCATCAGCATACCCACGCGTCCACCACTCTGGCACATAATGAACAAGGTCTTGTCCTTGGGGAAGAGAACTTCCAGAAGCTGGTCTGATTCCTCATACACCGGTACGGGCTCAGTAGGTGTACCACCGTAGAGCTGCACCATGCTTGCATCCGTATGCGCATCCGCGTTGTAAATCAGCGCGAAGAAGGGGATCACCTCAAAGTTGCGGAAGTGCTTCTTCATATAGTCCCCAAAGTCACGGGTATCGATGTACATCACATCCGGACGCCCCATATAGCTGAGAAGGTTCTCGCTGTTGATGGCAGAACAGGTGGCGCCAAACTCACCCTCGGTGCAG
>CAZEIB010000405.1:0-1749 GCA_964511785.1 uncultured Oscillospiraceae bacterium | reverse complement strand
AAAATGGAGCAGAAGTATCAAATCCACCTGAAATAAAAAACGGAGACGAATTGAGATTAGAATATCGTTGGTCAGTATTGGAAGAAAATATGGGCAACATAAAAGCTAACGATTTTTTTGAGATTATACTGCCTGATGCAGCCTTTTTACGAGGTGATGAGGACCAGAAAATAGATATTTTAGATCCTAACAAGAATGTAATGGGTTCTTATATCATCCACAAGGGAATCCTTAAGGCAACATTAAATGAAAATGCAGTTAAAAAAGAATATCTGGAAAATGGTTTTTTTGATATTCGTATTACTGCTATAAATGAAAAAGATCAATCTGTAGAAGTGAGCATAGGCGATATCATTATTACCATTAAACCAGGCCCGGGTGGTGGTGGGGGTAATGAACCGGACACAGAGATACCGGTAAGTGACGATGATATTAAATATCGAAAATCCGGACAACAAATGGGGTCCTCTAATCAACTTGCCTGGCATATTTCCATTAACTATTCTAACTTGAAAAATAAAATTGAAGGGGGAACCGTAACCCCTATGATTGGCGTAACCTTAGAGGATGTATTAATTGAAGGAACTAAGATAAGTGATACGCCAGATTTTAATATAACCACTGCTTTGTATGTGCCTACTTCTGCTGGAGAAATGGGTGGTTATTCTATTGCCTTTTTAAAAATGACTCCTAATATTGAATATGCCAATAATGGTGAAAGTAAGGAAGCTTTTTTCACCAGAATAAAAGGGCTAGGCGTAAATAAACCTACGGTTGGGGTATATGGGGGAAATTATCTTGTTTGGGCATTTGGAGATTTACCTCGAAACGATATAACCTATGATAACCTAGCTTCAGCTGATGGGGGCGTGGAGAAACTTATTGACACCGCCTATAACAAGGGTCTCATTAATGATACCCAACGAAAGCATATGGTTAAAGTATATGGCAATGGTGCCCCGGTTATTGGTTATGATATTTCCTTTCGGGTTGAAGTAACAAAAAGTGGAGATCAAAAATACAATAACACAGCTGTTTTAAAGTGGAATACCAGCGATGAAGAAAGAGCGGAATATTATATTGAATATGACGATTCCCAAGGTGGGGTTGAAGGGCCTGAATCTAAAAGTATACTAATTAAAAAAAGAGATGATTGCGGGAATGTTATCCCGAATATTACTTTTAAGCTGCAAAAAAGAAATGAAGGTGGAATTTATCATGATTATACTCCCGGTGACGGAAATGGATTGGAAAGAATAACAGATGAAAACGGAGAAGTAACTTTTAAGAAAATTTCTTCCGGTCATTATAAAATTCTAGAAGTGAATCGACCTAGCGGTTATGGAGAACCCATATTTAACCCTAGCGATGAGTTTGATATTACGGATACGGATATTGAAGGAATTACTTTTGTTGTCGTCAACCCTGAAACCACTCAGGTTAATGGTAGAAAAACCTGGGACCATGATGTGAACCCCAAGGAGAACTGGCCCAAAGAAATAACGGTACTTCTACTGGCTAACGGTAAAGAGAAAGATAAACAAACAGTAACAGAAGAAAAGGGATGGACCTACTCCTTTACAAATTTACCTGTGTATGATGACACAGGTAAGATTACCTATACTGTTGATGAAGTGGATGTTCCCCACTATACCAAGGACACCGCAGAGAATGACTTGTATAACACCTACATTCCTGAAACCACTCAGGTTAATGGTAGAAAAACCTGGGACCATGATGTGAACCCCA
>CAZEIB010000404.1:0-1763 GCA_964511785.1 uncultured Oscillospiraceae bacterium | reverse complement strand
TTCCTTCCAGTACTTCACAGCGTACTTTTTGTGCTGTTACTTGAGGAGGTAATGAAGCTGTCATTACACCGTTAAAAAAAGCCATCACGTAGTCATCTTCTTCTATGCTTTCTTTTCCTTCATAAAGGGTATCTTCGTTTACATGTACTCTTACTTCTCCCCAAAGGCTGTCTTCTATCATAAAACCATTTTCTTCAACTTGAGAAATTCTGCCTGCTAAGGTTTCCACAGTGTTTTCGTGTGCCAAAGCCCCTGCAGTAAATATAAGGGTGCTTACCAATAATAAGCTCATTACTTTTTTCATGTTCTTTCCTCCTTGTTCTCTTCTTTGGTAGGTTCTAGGGTTTTCCATTCATTTATTATAACGTATCTCTCTTTTTAATTCTTCCCTTAAAATAATTTCGTTACAAATAATTCATAATTTTCTTTCTTAAAAAAATTCTGTTCTTTGCTTTTTCTCTTTGCTTTATTGGGTTTCGCTTATCAGTCCCTTCAAAACAAGCTTTAAAAGGAGTGGTGGAAGCCATAGTTTGAATAAATATCTTTTTTTTAGGGCAAATATTCTTTTTTATACTCTTCTATCATTTTGTCCCATTTGGGGCTTTCTTTCAAAAAATCCAGCTCATCATCCTGTGTCATTGAGGATAAAATCATTTTCCTTATTTTATGAAAAAAATCTTTGTCTGTGGTTTTTTTATGGATATGTTCAAACAACACACTTTTTCCTATATCCCAGTTTTTTTCTGTTGACAGCAGTATTTTTTCCACTGTTTCAAAAGTTTTTTCTCGGTCTTTTTCTTCTATTGCAATTTCTAAAGTTCCTACATACTGGTTGTAGGGCCACTGGTCAAAAGTTTGAACAACCGCTATTAATTTTTCATTTAAAGCCTTTGCCTTTTTTATATCTTTTTCTTTTAGGGCAATGGTCATTAACAGGGTAATGTGCTGGTAGGCATCAAAACCTGTTTTAAAAATCAGTTCCTCCAACATTTTTTTGCTTTCTTCGTAGTGTCCTTCTTTTAAAAAAATTTTTGCCTGAAGTTCTTTTTTATTTATTGTGCTCTCGTATATTTCTTCCAAAATATTTTGAGCTTTTTTATACTCCCCTTTATTTAAATAGCTGTCTATTAAACTTTTTTGAGCTAATTCTCTAACGTTTGCCTCATTGCTGTTAGCAGCTTTAAGCAACCATTCTTCTATGGTTTTTATCTGTTGTTGGTATTTTTCTTCTGCCGATTTTTCTTTTTTCTCTTTGGTTGACAACAGTAAGCTCCCTTGTAAAATTATGGCTACGGTATAATAAAGTGTGTCACTACTTGGATAGTGACGTAGTTTTTCCTCTGCCAACGTAAAGCCTTCTTCTATCCCTTGGTTTATGGCTACCTGCGAAAGGCAGTCTGCAAAATCACCTATTTCTTTTGGGGTTAGGTCTTCTTCAAAAGCCAAAAGGTTGTTAATATCGGTTTTTAATAACCTTGCTAAAGGAGCCAGTAAAGTAATATCAGGGCAAGAAAGGCCTTTCTCCCATTTATAAACGGCACTAGCTGATACCCCTAAGGCAATTGCCACTTTTTCTTGGGTTAAGCCCAAATGGTTTCTTTGTTTTTTAATCACTTTATTAAGTTCCATACTTTTCTTCTCCCTCTTTTGATCATGTTTCATTAAGCTCTTTTGCCTTGCTTTTTAGAGTAAATCCTTCCTTTTTTTTATTGTATCAAGGAAGGCTTTATCCTACAATAGCCCAATTGTTAGAAGATAAGGAG
>CAZEIB010000403.1:0-1765 GCA_964511785.1 uncultured Oscillospiraceae bacterium | reverse complement strand
TTTACCTGTTCTTCATAGTTTGTTTTCAGGCTTTCATCTTCATTTATTTTTCCTATTTCTTCCATTACTTCTTTTTCGCCTTCCTGTACTACTGTATAAAAAGCATTACCAAAAATACTGTAAAGGTTTTTTAGTTTTCCAGTTTTGCCATCTAACTCAATGCGATATCCTGTTATACTATAATGCGCAGCATTTGCAGGTCTTTGATATACAAAAGCCCAAGTAGGTGATGTATCTTTTTCTTGGGTATAAAAATAGGTGCCCACCCTATACGATTCAATAGGTTTCTTTTCATCTTTACTGTAAGCCTTTGTCAAATGAGGAAAATAGGTCAGCAACTGCTTTTCTACTATTCTCATTGCTTTATCTTGAGGTAGGTCTCCTTCTTTAGGCAAAGTATTTTTTCCTTCCAAACTATACCCAAGTCCATTTTCTTCCTTCCAATTGGTATACCAAGCTTTATCCTCTAAAGACCACTGGGTATAAACCCCCAGCTCCGCTTCTTTTTCTACCACCTTTGATGCCCAAGCATCCCAATGGGTAAGGGCTAATACCACCCCTGTAAGAAGGGTTAGTAAAAGAGCTGTAAGTAAAATGACTTGCATTTTTCCAATAGGCTGTTTTTCATTTTCTTTTTTTTCATCAATTTTTTCAAATACTAAATTGCTATGATTTTTGCTCCAAACCATCTCTTTCAGTTCTTTGTTGAGGGTTTCTTTTAAGTTATTCTTCATCATACCACCCCTTTAAGGTTACCTTTAGTTCTTCTCGCCCTCTATTTAATCTTGATTTTACTGTTCCTTCTGGTATTTTAAGCAGCGTTGAAATTTCTTTTATCGAGTGATTTTCATAATAATGTAATAATATAGGCAAACGGTACTTGATAGACAGGTTTTGTATGGCTTTGGTTACTGTATCATCAAAAAAACTTTCCCAAGCTCCTTCGTCTTTCACTTTTTCTAAAGAAAGGCTACTTCTACTTTTTCTAAACCAACTCGACTTTAAATAGTCCTTACAAGTATTCACCAAAATTCTTGTAAGCCAAGTTTTTTCGTTGCTCTCTCCTTTAAAATCATTCATTTTTTCATAGGCTTTTACAAAGGCATCCTGCAAAGCATCCTCTGCCAAGGTTTCATTTTTTAATATCAAATATCCTAACCGTAATAGCGAAGTACCATATGTGTTCATCATATCCTCAAGCTGCTTATTTCTTTGCTGTAAGGTTTTTTCTTCCAAGGTACTCCCTCCTTTTAAGCGCTTATATTAATTAGACGAGGAAAGAAAGGAAAAGGTTCCATAAATTTGAAAAATAAAAAACCGATAGTTTTCCATCGGTTCTAATTAGTAAAATTCTTTTTCAACAACAGATAGATTCCCTTGGGTGTTTTCTTCCAGATACATCATAATTTTTTGATAAAGATTTTCCCCTTCTCTTTGGCCCAAAGCAACCCCTGCCACAGTAAGGGTAATGGTTTGATGAAAATCTTGATTTTCTGTTTCCATAATAGAGATGTTAAAACGTTTTTTGGTTTTTTCAACAAGACTTCGTATTTCCATACGCTTTTCTTTTAAAGATTGTACCCAAGGCACATCAATGTTTACCGTTAAAATTAATATACGCATTTTATCACCCGTTTATATTGTCTGCAATATTTTTCTATTACTGTATCCACTTTCACCAATCTTGTCAACAACGGTCTTTTATTATAGGGTAGATTGTAAAATGAAGTGCATCAGAAAGAAATAGCCCACAAGAATTTCTTGT
>CAZEIB010000402.1:0-1770 GCA_964511785.1 uncultured Oscillospiraceae bacterium | reverse complement strand
ATAGTCTGGATTGTCCTCCGGTCTTACCACAGTAGAAATGGCAAACTGTATCAATTCCACACCATATTCTTCAAACACGATTTTCAAACGTTCTCTCAAAGAACCTGACAATACATCCAACTGACTGCTTTTTTCATTTACCTGCTCCGTGGACAATGCTTCAAAATTCATATTCTACTCCTTTACCCCTTTAAGAGGATTTATTCTTTTTAAGGTTTGCAGCTTTGTAAGATCGATCTAAGTAAGCTTTTCCTTCTTGATATTCAAGAGCAGCCACTACTGAAAACAATACATCCACTATATTTAACATTCCTATACGAGAGGCCATGGCCCCTGTACGTATATTAGGCTCACTGCTGGCAATGGATAATTTAATATCCCCCTTTTTTTCTAAAGAATTGGGAGCGTACTTCGTTACAACAACCGTAGTTGCTCCACTTTCGTTACATACATCACAGGTTTGCAAGGTGTCTTTGGTTTCTCCGGAATAGGAGAAAAGCACTGCCACATCTCCCTTTTTTAAAGTAGAAGCTAAAACCACCTGTACATGGGGATCCATAGAGGATGAACTGTATTTTCCAATACGAGTAAATTTGCTTTGCGCATCCATGGCCACAATTCCTGAACTTCCTTGACCATAAAAATCAATTCGTTTTGCCATGTTTAAAAGTTCAACAGTTTTTTCTAAATTTTCACCGGATACCATACGCATGGTGTTTTCGATTGCAGCAATATTTCGCTGAGAAACTTGATCAATCGCTGTAAGCAAATCTTCACTTTGGATAATGTCTTCATAGGCCCTTGCATTATTATTGTTTCGGGCTAAATCTACTGATAAAGCTATTAAAAAATCTTTATAACCATTAAATCCGATTAGTTTACATAAACGAACTACTGTGGTTTTGCTGGTGTTACACGCCTGAGCCACATCATTAATGGTTTGGTTTAAAAGATTTTCTCTTTCCTCAATAAAATAATTAGCTACTCGCTTTTCTGCTGTAGAAAAGGAATTCATTAATTCATGAAGGGTCACCATATTGTTCACAGGATCTCCCCTATTCATCTTTATTTCTTTATTTGACAACAGTATAGCAGATGAAAAAAGTTTTTGCAACTATTTTCAGATATTTGTTTTATATTGGTACTTTGTTTTAACACTATTTTTCTTCACCAATTAAAAAAAAGCTTTTAAAAGCTTCTTTTTTATTGGTTATTTTAAGTTATTTCTTAGTTGATTTTTTTATAAGTAACTTGAAAATTTTGTTGAAATTTTTCATCTACTGTCCATCCTACCTCTAAGGCCGCTTCTACAACAGCTCCGTATACCGGGGAAACTTCCGGCATAATCAATTGATATTTTTCCCCTAAAAATTGTTTAACTCCTTGATAAATGGTTTCACTTTTCCATAAACTTCCTGTTAATACTACAGGGATTATTTCCTTTTTTTCTAAATGGCTACTTGCGGCCACAACCATTTTCCCCAAATCTTCAATAGATCTTTGTACAATCGTTTTTGCCACCTCATCTTCTTTGGCTTGCAAAACCAAGGGGGCAAAGGTAGCTACAAAGGCTTTACCTCCTTCATAAATTTCTCCCAAATTTTCCCAAGGAGGAGTTCCCCCCATTTTTTCTATAAAAAGCTGGGTTAATGAAGTTGCTTTTTCTCTGCCATCCATGCGCTAAACAACACTTTCAGCTGTCGCTGTTTTGCCAGAATTTCTTCACGCTTAGTCATCATTATATTCTCCCGCAAGCATGCCCTATTATAG
>CAZEIB010000401.1:0-1770 GCA_964511785.1 uncultured Oscillospiraceae bacterium | reverse complement strand
AGTGACTCCCAATCAATTTTGTTTGGGTCTATAAAGTACTTCCCACTATCATATTTTTCTTCAGAAGTAGATTTATTAAGTTTCTCTTCTTGTTTAATAGTAGGAGGAATATCAACACGCATTTTATCCACCTCTTTTTCAGAAGCCTTACTTGGACTCTTTATATGATTTTGAATAACTTTTGCAGACTCTTCTACACTCTCATCATTAGATTTAAAGAATTCAAATCGTGTTGGGTCTTTAACTTGGCTCACAAAGTTCTTCAAGAAATTTGTTACGACATCACCACTTCTATCAAGTTTTAAGAAGTCATTATTATGATTTTGCTTAGGTGATACTGTCTGAAGGTTACCTTTATCATCTATACCTTTTACTGCATCAACTTTATTTGACTTCTTATCATGTACTAAAAGAACGTCTTTCTGATCAGTTTCAACTGATTTTCTTTCAATCTTCTCTTCCATAATTCAATAGTTTTACAATTAATAATTAAGTATAAAACCAAAGATAATGTATTAGGACAAGGCATTATCAGGTATTATAACAACTGTCTTAATACGTCATTATTAGTCCTTTCATGGCCTATAGTATTTAGATTATTATTAAACATTTCTCCTATAATATATTTGTTTTAGTCACATAGAAACACTAGTTTTGGAAATCATTTTATCGATAATGATTATTATAACTCAATCCATATTTATAAGTTGTTATGGGAACATTAAAAAGCATATTAATATTCGTATTTAGCTTTATTTTCAAAATACTCAAAGTAACCTTTGGTATTGCTAAGTGGGTGTTTTTAGTTGTTATAGTTTCTACACTAGCAATTATTATAGGATCATTCAAAAGTGTTAAGTAATACGATATTGATATATATTCATTGATAAATAACTGTACAATTCTATTTTCATTTATAAATTTCTTAATTTATATATCATTGGTATGGGAAGAAACGTTTTTAAATTCAAACATGGTGATATATTAACAACAATGGGTGCAGCTTGGTTTGTGTCTAGAGCATACTACGAATACATTAATAAAAGTCATATAAACTGGAAAAGGGTTTCTACTTTTAAAAACAGAAATTCTGTATTTATGAACAGAGCAAAAGATTATCATCTATATTTTTTAGAAAAAGTAGAACACATGAACATTAAGAATCTCAATAAAAACACTATTCATTTAGAAGGAGAAGAAATAAAAAAGATGGCAATTGAAATACGAAATAGAGTCACAGTAAGCCCTCTGCAAACTTCGAGTAGTGATATACAATAAGTCCTTGAGATGTATTATTTCATTTCAAGGATCTCGATAATGTAATGGAAGTAGTAGATCTTGCGGATTTAATATATTTCAATGATTTTAGAGTATTCCTGCAGCCTTTAAATTATCAGGAAGTAATTCAGAAACATCACTTGAATAGTCTTCATCATAGTCATTTACGTGATCGAGAAAGTAAATCATTCAACTTATGAAGTTTAAACTTACTGATTTGTAGCATCCTATTAGACTACAAATAACAGCTGAGCTTTTGAAAATTTGTGATTAGGTTTTTCCACGATATACCTGATTCAATACTTTTGCTCAAAGAGTGTGATTGAACTAATTATCTTATAGTAATTAGTTTATACTAAATAAGGAGTATATTCGAAAACTTGTTTACGAATGTTGTATATTTGTCCCTCAAACTAAATATTAGTGGTTGTTTTGTCAAAACTCCCAACACAAATGATAATCTCAAGAGAATTCAAACCAGACAATAACGAT
>CAZEIB010000400.1:0-1774 GCA_964511785.1 uncultured Oscillospiraceae bacterium | reverse complement strand
AACTACGTGCAATATAAGTACTAAATGACACCAATTAACACCGATTAACATGAAAAAAAGTGAAATCTATTGCTTTTTGAATGAAAATTCAATAGAATGAAAGTGTAAAAAGTTAACTAATTGATTAACTGTTCTTTCTTTTCTTAGAAGGAACACTAGGAAGAGTTGCTTTAAGGAGGTAAGATAAATGAAAACTACTGATTATGCTAAGTGGTTTTTGCAAAAAAACCCTAATTTATATTATGGTTATCTTGATGAAAATTTAAAACTTAATAAATTATTGTATTTTTCTGACTTAATGTATTATTCAATAACTGGAGAAGATCTTTTTGAAGAGAAATTCGAAAGATGGGATAAAGGACCAGTGGCTCCTAGCGTTCAAAGCTCATATAGATATAATGGATTAAATAAGCCAAGTCCGGATAAGGTATCTGTTGATGATTCATTGAAAGAAAATGTATTGAATATTATCAACTTATTATTAAGTGACTGGGAACCTGAAAAATTATCTATTGCAACCCATAATCATAATACATGGCAAACAATGGCACGCAATGAAAAATATGACTACTCAAAAACTAACCCTACTACTCTAACTTTTTTAAAAAATATCTACTCAATATATAAAGATGTTGATTTTAATAATTTATCCAAAGAAGTAATTAATGGGAATATTTTTATATATGATCGTACCAATACAGAACTGACTAATGAAAAACTGGAAGAACTTGCTGGATATTCCACTCTAGATTCTCCTGTTTTTGTTGAAGAGTTCGATGGTGAATTGGTGTTGCTGTAAATATGGATATATTGATATGTAGACTTCATTACCCAAACGATCCCACTGGAAATTTAGGGGTACATCAAAACTTTGTTGGTGTAATTTCTAATGATCACATAGTTTTTTATTCGATATCGTCTTTGCTTGGGAAAGAGAGTAGAGTTTTAGATGAACAAGGTGAAGAGCACGAAGAGTATTATGTTCTTAAAAAGGGAGAACAAAACGATTGTTCTTTAAGAGTACCTTCATTTATAGATTGTACAAAAAGTTATAAAGTTAACATTGATAACTCTATTGATTTAACTTTGCTTGCCAATCGAAGTATTCCTTCTCAAATAAATACTAATATTCATTTTAAAATTAATGATATGATTTCAAAAGGAAATCATACCGAGTATACTATTGCACTAGAAGACTTTAAGAACTGGAATAAAAAATGTGTAGTAAATTAAAATGAAGAAGAGCAACCTTAATTGGCTGCTCTTTTTTGATTACTTATATCACACAAATAAGGGGGGGTTGCGCAAAACTTCGCAGAGGTGCATAATAATGCAGGCCTCCACAAAATTGGGGAGACCTATTAAGTTATGCAAAAAACTACGCGTATCCTTAAAGGAGGGTGTGTCCAAAATTGGACAGGCCTATAACAGTTGATTTCGGAAAATTACCGACATCTTTTCGTTGCGGAATTTTCGGCAGTGAGATTTCACAATCGAAAATTCGACTGTGAGAAATAAAAAAGCACTGACCCATTATCAGCGCACTAAATAATTCCCTCTTTTTATACTATTGGCCAAGTGACTAACTAAAATAAAGCCTAGAAATAACCTAGAACTATCTAAAGACTTTTGAAACAATATGAAAAGTAAATAGCTTAAACTATTGATACAGCAAGCATAATGAACAGTGATAAAACATAGTAAAAAGCCAATTACGAAACCCCTTGTCTCCATTATATAAAAGGTTGAAGGAACGCCATTTGTGGTGTTCCTC
>CAZEIB010000399.1:0-1777 GCA_964511785.1 uncultured Oscillospiraceae bacterium | reverse complement strand
GGGTCATTCGGGAATGGGAAGTTATCATGGAAAGAAAAGTTTTGACACCTTCACCCATTTTAGGAGTGTATTTAAACAAAGTACTTTAATTGATTTGCCTGTACGGTATATGCCCTATACAAAAGGGAAAGATCGGCTGGTGCGAAAAATTTTCAAATAGCATCCCTTCAAGTAGCCTAAGGGTAGAAAAGAGAATGAAAGAAATGATTAAAAAAGAAGAGTTTAAAAAGATAGAAGCCTATGCTCAAACTCAAATGGATGAAAAAGACTCTGTACATAATATGCAACATACCTATAGGGTGCTCTCTTATGCCTTGCAAATTCTTGAAAAAGAACCTTATGCCAATAAGTGGGTAGTGGTATTGGCAAGTTTATTGCATGATATAGCCAGAAAAGAAGAAGGGATAGATGATAAAGTAAAACATGCAAAAGCTGGAAGTGAAAAAGCGGAAGTTTTTTTAAAAGAAATGGGTGTTGAAAAAGAGATTTATACCCATGTAGCGGCCTGTATTGCTACCCATAGTTATAAAAAAGGGAAAGATAGTCCTATGTCTTTGGAAGGGAAAATTCTTTTTGATGCAGATAAGCTTGACCTAACAGGTGCAGTAGGAGTAACCAGGGCTTTGATTTTTGGGAATCAAATTAAAGAGCCTATGTATAAAATTACAAAGGGAAAGATAGATTTGGAAACAAAAACCTTAATGAAGGAGTACGAAAATAAACTTAAAAATTTCCACGAAATATTTTTCACTTCGTATGGAAAAACCTTAGCCCTCAAAAATCAAACAACCATGAACGGTTTTTTTACCCAACTACAAAAGGAAGTTTTGGATAACGAGGAAATGATGGAAGAAATACTCCTAAAAAACTGGTAACTGTATTATAATGGTTAATGGATTCTAATAAAAAACAAAGAGGGAAAAGAATGGAAAAGGCAAATCATTTTAAACGAAATCCTCAAGAGTATGATCAGTGGCGTCCTACATATACCAGAGGCTTGTTTGATAAAATACTCAGAGTGGGGAAAAAAGGAAAATATTCTCTTGCAATGGAAGTGGGAAGTGGAGCAGGACAGGCAACCCTTCCTTTTCTTAAAAGGGGCTATCAGGTTATAGCCATTGAGCAAGACAAAGGCTTGTCAAACTTTACAAAAAACAAATTTAAAGGGTATCCAAATTTCTCTGTTGAAACAGGAAGGTTTGAAGAACTGAAGGATTTTAATGAAAAGATTGATTTGCTTTATAGTGGATCAGCCTTTCATAGAGTTGATGAGAAAGTTGCTTACCAAAAAGCTTTTGAGGTATTAAAACCTAAGGGGTTAATTGCGCTATTTTGGAGTAGCCCCCGCATCAGTAAAGAAAACCGAAGGTTATATGAAAAGTTAATAGAGGTTAATCAAAAATATCAAATAAAAATAAACAAAGAAGAAATGGGAGTAAAAGAACGAACCCTTGAAATTCCTAAAAAACTGGAGGGGCAAGGTTTTCAACCGGTAAATATCAGCTTTTTTACGAAAGAACGCCTATTAACCGGAAGGGAATATAAGCAACTGTTAGAAACCTATCCTGATCACTTACAGGTAGGGGAAAATAAAAAACAAAACTTTTATCAAGAGGTGGAAGAAATCATTGCTCAATATGGGGATCGAATTATTCTTGAAGATGATATGGACTTATATTTGGCAGCGAAACCTTGAAAATATAAAAGAGAGAAAAAACACCCGTACTTTTAGTATGGGTGTTTGAGGGTGTCGATAAAGTCGACACCCTTCAAATAA
>CAZEIB010000398.1:0-1780 GCA_964511785.1 uncultured Oscillospiraceae bacterium | reverse complement strand
TTATACCGTTGATGAAAAAGTTGTGCCTGAAAACTACAAAAAAACCCTTGGAACCAATGGTTTAACAGTAATAAACAGCTATATTGAAAAAACCTATGGTAGCATAAAAGTAGTGAAAAACTGGCTTAATGAACAGGGAAATTACTTAGCACCACCAAATTATGAAAAAATTCCTGTAAAAATAAGCCTATATGGAAATGGAATAAAAATTGGAGACTATTTGTTAAATAGCCAAGGTATTTTGCAACTATATAACCTCCCCTTTACAGATGCTATGGGAAATCTTATTTCTTATACTGTAAAAGAAGAAACCATAGGAGGGAAAACCCCTAAAGAAGCAGGATATAAAGTAACTGTTAGCCAAGGTGCTTTGGTTGAAGGAACAAATGGAAAAGAAGCAGAACTAGTGTTTACCATTACCAATCAACTTACCCCCATTTCCTTGCCACCAACCCAAGTTGAAAGGCCACCAAAAACCGGTGATGAAAGCAATTTAGGTTTGTGGATAGGACTGGCAGCTTTAGCTATAGTACTTTTAGTTGCATTGATTGTACTGTATAAAAAACAAAAGAAAAAATAATAAAATAATCAAAAAAACAGAGCCAGGCTATTGTCTGGCTCTGTTTTTTATATAATACGGTTACACTCAGTAAAAAAGAAGGAATAACCCTATACTTTTAATACAATTTTTATAACAAAGCAAAATCAGGGCTATCCATTATAGGCTTCATAAAGCATAAGCAAAAAGGGTGCCCTTCAGGGTCTAACATTACCTTCCATCCATCAGAAAACTGTTTTTTAGATAGGCTAGCCCCTAAAGAAATTGCATGGTCAACGGCTTTTTCCACATTGGCAACAGCAAAGTCCATGTGGGCCATTTGTTGTTGCTGATTTTGTTCCCTTGGCCAAACAGGAGGGGTATAATCAAGGTTCTTTTGAAAAAGAATACAGGGATAACCTCCTTGTTTGCTATTAGGTGGAGCAATGCTGGCAAAGTCTTCATCAAAAAACACTACTTCCCACTGTAATAAATGGGCATAAAACTTTGCCAAGGTTAGGGGATTTAAGCAATCCAAGGTAAAAGCATACAGCTTTATATTCGGCCTTTGATTCATGGTTATCCTCCTTTAGCTTCAATTAAATTCAAGGTTCATGTTAAAATAAACCGCCAAGGCATCTCCTTCCAAGGGGAAGGGGCATAGTTAATCCCTACCCTTGGAGCTGTAGTATACGTTCCTTCTTTTCCTGTATCTTCAATCCAAAGCCCCTTTTCAGGCACAAGCAGTTGCCCCGATTGCTTCCCTGTAATTTGAAATGCCTTGGTCCATTTTCCCGGCCCGTCTAAAGGGGGCCTAAGACAACGAATCATTAACCCTTGAGGTTGATTTTCCTCCCCTGTAACAATGTTAAACAACCAATGAATGCCGTAAACTAAATAAACATAACAGTGGCCACCGGGCAAATACATAGGAGCATTTCGAGGGGTTTTCCCATGACGGGCGTGGCAAGCCCCGTCTTCCTCCCCACGATAAGCCTCTGTTTGGGTAATTTCCCCTTTTAAAATACTTCCGTCAGGCAAGCGGCGGCAAATTTGTTTTCCCAGTAAAAAGGGGGCTACTTGTAAAACATCCCCCTTGAACACTTCAAGGGGGAGTACCATATCTTTATTCATTTAACCAATAGGTTTAGTGGCAATAATATCTACACCGCTGCCTACCACGTTTTCAATAATCACCTGTCCTAAAGCAACAGGGGCTGTAATGGTCACTTGGGTTAAAGC
>CAZEIB010000397.1:0-1781 GCA_964511785.1 uncultured Oscillospiraceae bacterium | reverse complement strand
CTAACCAAATTACTTTTTATACGTTTATCGACTGCACTTTAGTTGACTATTCCATAGTATGTTTATTTTAAAAGTATTGACGCGTTAAGTGTTTATCGGTTGGGGCCGGTAAAACGAAACAGTAATTGTGCGGTGTCATTGCTTTCCCACTGCTTTTGCAATGGGACAATTTGATATTTAAAAGGAGATTTTACCATGCAAAAGCAAAAACAGAATGTATTTTCCGTACGAAACTTAACATACTATGCTGTGTTAATTGCCATGCAACTTGTTTTATCCAAATTTCTTGTCATTATGACTCCTGTAAAGCGTATGGGCTTTTCTTATGCACCAATTGTATTTAGTGCCCTTACCTTAGGTCCGGGAGTTACTGCTATTATTGGAGCTACTGCCGACCTATTAGGGGCCTTTTTATTTCCTCAAGGGCCTTTTTTTCCAGGATTCACCCTTACGGCTGCCTTATCAGGCTTTATTTACGGCCTCTTCCTCTATCGTAAAAATCTTACTTGGATTCATGTGGTTTTGGCCAGAATAGCGGTTATTGTATTTTGTCACTGGGGCTTAAATACCCTTTGGCTTTCCATTATGGGGGGCAAAGCCATGTCTCTTTCCTTTACAACCAGAATATTGCCCGACTTAATACAGTTGCCTCTTGATTTTATTGTGCTTTTTGCTGTTGTTGCTTTTGCTAAACGGCTTCCCAACCACTTACGTCCATAAAGTATATTAAAGGAGACTATCCTATTGGCTATCCAAAAAAAGAAAATTCTTGAAGAGTTAAAAGTTCTTTATCCCAGCCCCAAATCGGAATTGAATTTTTCAAATCCTTACGAAACCTTAGTAGCCACCATTTTATCTGCCCAATGTACTGATGTGCGTGTAAATAAAGTTACACCTGCAGTATTTCGCGATTTTCCTACCGTAGAAGCTATGGCTGCCACTACACCTGAAGTTCTTTTTCCCTATGTAAAAAGCTGTGGTTTTAAGAGTAAAGCTACAAATATCGTATTAACCAGCCAAAAAATTCTTTCAGAATTTGACGGGCAAGTCCCTAAAACCATGGAAAAGTTAACCACCCTGCCCGGTGTGGGGCAAAAAACAGCCAATGTAGTCATGGCTAATGCTTTTAAAATTCCGGCCTTGGCTGTAGATACCCATGTATTTAGGGTTAGTAACCGTTTAGGCCTTGCTAATGCCAAAACCGTTGAAAAAACAGAAGAACAGCTGAAAAAAGCCATTCCTAAAAAAGACTGGATTGATGCCCATCATCAGCTTATTTTACACGGTCGCAGGGTATGTACTGCAAGAAGTCCCAAATGTACAGTTTGTACCCTTCAAAGCTATTGTAAATATTATAAAGCATTACAAAAACCAGATAACGTAAAAGATAACGTAAAATAGAAAGGTTGAATTATTCATTTATGGCAGAATTTGTTGATCACGTGAAAATTACTGTTAAAGCCGGCAATGGAGGCGATGGTGCAGTATCTTTTCACCGTGAAAAATTTGTAACTAACGGAGGCCCTGACGGGGGTGATGGTGGAGACGGCGGAAACGTTTATTTTTTAGCCGATCCTAACATGCATACCTTATTAGATTTTCGTTTTGTTCGAAAATATACCGCTGAAGATGGTATAAATGGCAGTACCAGACGAAAAAAAGGTAAACAAGGCGCTGATTTAGTTATTCGAGTTCCTGTTGGTACTTTAATTAAAGACAGTAAAAGCAATGTACTTCTATCCGATATGTTTGAGCCTCATGAAAAAAGATTGCTTTTTAAA
>CAZEIB010000396.1:624-1782 GCA_964511785.1 uncultured Oscillospiraceae bacterium | reverse complement strand
GCGTTTGGCCAATGCACACCGAGAAATAGATGGAATGACTGTAGCGGTAGTAAGGCCAGAGTTGATATACAATGAGTTCTCAAGTGGCACACCGGATGCTACAGCCTACCGTCGGTTTATGAAAATGTTTTATGATCGGGGGTTGAATCCTAAACACCTGTTATTAATGGGTGATGGAAGCTATGATAACAGAGGAGTGACAGATGCTTGGAAGAATACCAACCTAACTAACTTTCTATTGACTTTTCAGTCGCAAGCGTCATTAGGCTACGACAGCTATGTAACAGACGACTACTTTGCTTTCTTAGACGATAACGAGGGGGGGCTAGATGGTCAAGGGAGAGACCGTCTGCTGGGTGCAACTATGGATATTGGAGTCGGTCGCTTTCCGGCTCGTACAGTTTCGGAAGCTCGTATCATGGTAGATAAAACCATTGCTTACTTAAAAAACGTGCGTAATGGGGTTTGGAAAAATCGTGTTTCTTTCGTCGCAGATGATGGTAACACGGCTGATAAGTATACAATAGATCACATGAAGCATGCTAATATTTTAGCTAGTTCTATAGAAAATAAACATCCGGAATTTATTATTGACAAACAATTTTTCGACACCTACAAAAAAGGGGTGCAAGACGGTATAACGACCTATCCGGATGTGATCAAGAACATTCAAAGCAGCTTAAAAGAAGGGCTATTGCTTATTAACTATAACGGTCATGGAAACCCAACATCATGGGCAGATGAAAAGGTCTTGAGGCAGTCAGACATCAAACAGTTCACTTACAAAAACCTCCCTCTTTGGATTACTGCCACTTGCGACTTTGGTCCATTTGATGCGACTAGTACCTCAGCAGGCGAAGATGTGGCACTATTACCTAACAGTGGTGGTGTGGGAATTATCTCAACTACTAGGGTGGTATATAGAGAGCGAAACTTCAATTTAAGTCAAGATATTATTAAAAATCTGTTCGAAAGAAACTCAAATAACCAGCCACTTTCTTTCGGAGAAGCCTTGCGTTTAGCTAAAAACAAAGACGCAGAGGACGTAAATAAGCTTAAGTTCGTTTTATTAGCTGACCCTGCTCTAGCACTGAGCCGTGCTGAGTATCGAACAAAGCTAACGGAGATCAACGGACAAACGGTTAATCTATCAGACAC
>CAZEIB010000396.1:0-614 GCA_964511785.1 uncultured Oscillospiraceae bacterium | reverse complement strand
ATAAGATTACGCTAAAAGGTGAGATTACCTCTTTTCAAGGCGATCGTATCAATGACTTTAACGGACTTATTACGGCTCGCATCTTAGACAGTAAAGTCGATGTGAAAACACTTGATAACAATGGAGTAGGTGCTTTTGAGTACCAAGACTATAAAGGGGTGTTATACAACGGAACAGACTCGGTCAGAAACGGGCAATTCACCTTTACATTCACTGTTCCAAAGGATATTTCCTATTCGGGCAATGCCGGTAAAATGAGCTTCTATGCTGTCTCAGCTTCCAGTGGAAACAAAGAGGCGCAAGGCTATTTTCAATCCTTTAAAGTAGGAGGTTCCAATCCGAATCCCGAACAAGATACAGAGGGGCCGGAGATACGACGGGTGTTCTTGAACGACACGACTTTTACAGATGGTGGAACAGTAAATACGACTCCGTTTTTTGTAGCCGAATTATGGGATAAAACAGGCATCAACACTACCGGAAGCAGTATAGGGCATGATATTACACTTACGATCGACAATGATCCGTACAGAAGTTATGTTCTAAATAACTACTATACCGGCATTGTTGGCAAAAATGGTTCGGGCAAATCGACGCTTTTGTCTAAGATTCTA
>CAZEIB010000395.1:0-1782 GCA_964511785.1 uncultured Oscillospiraceae bacterium | reverse complement strand
AAGCCCTGGGCTTCTCCGGTAAGGGCTCCTTCTGGAATTTCAACTGCCGGCTTTTCCTCCTTCGGCTCCGGTGTTGCAGCAGGTTCTGCAGGGGTGGTGCCTGTACCTCCCTGTCCTAATGCTGTAAGAATATCATTTGCAGCCTTAATCACCGCTTCACTGGTTACCGTAGCACCAGATAGAACATCCACATTGGTGCCGGCGGTTAAAGGAGCGGTTTTGCCAACAAAGGTATCAGTATATGCTGCTTCTTTTGCCCGGCTGCCAAAACCTTCGGTTTCGGCAAAGGCTTCGCCTCCTACAGAAAAGGCGGTAATTTTACCTTCTTCATCAATGGTTAAGGTTACTTCAACAGGGCCTGCGTAACCCTGGGCACTGGTAACCCCGGTGCTGCCATCTACCTGTACGTTGCTGCCGCCCAAAAGGCCTGCCAAGGCATCGTTTGCACCCAAAATCACTGCCTGGGAGGTAATGGTTGCCCCGGATATAACATCAATATTTTGCCCAGCTGTTAAAGGTGTGGTTTTGCCGATGAAGGTATCGGTAAAGGCCGCCTCTTTTGCCCGGCTGCCAAAACCTTCGGTTTCGGCAAAGGCTTCTCCGCCTACGGAAAAGGCGCTAATATTTCCTTCCCCATCGACGGTAACGGTTACTTCAATAGGGCCTGCATAGCCTTCTACGGTAGCCACAGCAGTTTTGCCGTCCACCTTCACATTTTCGGGGATGTCTCCCTCGCTACCACCAAGGCCGGCTTTATCCATCATAAAAGTAGCCGCCTGGTTTACCCCACGGATAACGGCGTTACTGGTAATGGTGGCACCGGTAATGGCGTCAACATCAGTTTTTAAAGCTACAGGTGCCTGTTTGGCTGTAAATTGATCGGTAAAAGCCGCATCCTTCGCCTTTGCGCCAAGGCCCGGGGTTTCTTCAAATTTGCTTCCCCCTACGGTAATACCGGTAATTTGGCCTTCCAGGTCCATTCCCACAATGGTTTCTACATCGCCGGCATAACCGGTGGTGGTACTTTGGGCAATATAGCCAACGGGCTGGCCATCGGCAACGCCTAAAAAAGCATTATCGATGTTTTGTGCCCCCTGTGTATCCAGTTCTTCAAAGTAATCCGCAAGGGGTAAAACCTTTTGCCTTGCTTCAACCTTTGCCTGCTCGGCCCGTTTTTCAATGGGCTCTTTTGTTAATAAGTACGTAGCTGAAAGCAAAACAGCCACAACCAAAGCAATAACCGTTAAGACCAACCATCCTGGTAATTTTTTTCTTTCTTGGTTTTGCATGAAGCCTTCTCCTCCTAAATGTTCACTGCTGTTATAATCAGTAATAATGTATCATTTTTAACAAAAATCTTCAAGATGTATATTGTATAAATCCAAGGACTAAACTGCTGTTATTTAAAAAATATACTAAAGTCTGTTTTTTGTTAAAAAACAAAGGTGCATCAAAGCACCTTTGTTTTACATAATATGTAACTGTTTGAATGTTTTACAGCTCTTCCCTTACCGGGTACTTGGGCCTTGGGGTATAGTGGGTATGAAGGAGTTGGTGAGCCAAGTGTCCGTTGGGCTTACCTAAAAAACTCTTATAGGCCTCCAGCACTTCATGGTTTTCGTGGCTTCTACGCAGGGGTTTGTTCATATCCTGGGCGTATAAACCCTTGGCCCTTAAGACCCTGGGATCCTCCACCATTCTATCCTGGGCAGAAATAACTGGTTGACCGCCGCCGGTAACACAACCGCCGGGGCAAGCCATCACTTCTATAAAGTGATATTG
>CAZEIB010000394.1:0-1792 GCA_964511785.1 uncultured Oscillospiraceae bacterium | reverse complement strand
CTAAAAAGTGCATGGTTCGACTTAAAGCACTGGGAGACAAGGCAGTTGCTGAGCCACGAATATTTTGTAAAGACAATGATTGATATGCTAAAGCCAAAACACTAATGTTATCTACAAAAAACAAAACATCTTTGCCATTTTCAACCAAACGTTGAGCACGACCTAAAGCCAAATCGGCAATTCTAATGTGAACATCAGGAGTTTGTTCAAAGGTTGACACAAAAAACTCATGAGGGAAAATTGCTTTTAGTTCAGCAGCATCTTCGGGAGATTGGTTGATGCACATACCTATAATGGAAGTATTTTCCTCTTTAGAAAGATCAAAAACGTTTTTTAACTCTAAAAGTATTGATGGAGAGGAAAGGGTGGAATTAGCTACGATTAGAGAACGTTGGCCAAAACCTATAGGCGCTAATAAAGAGGTTATCGAAAAACTTTGAGAAAAAGAAGTGGTTAATTCTTCTTTTAAAGGCAGAAGACGAGTAGGATAGATAGGGGTAAGCTGGGAAAACTCGCTTTTAGTTTGTTCTTCAGCTGTTTGGCCGTTAATGGCAGTAATATAAATTAAAGCACTGTATCTTTCTCCATCTTTTTGAAGACGTACCCTTCCTTCTACTTGGTCTCCTGTACGTAAAGAAAACCGTTTGATTTGAGCATTTGAAACATAAATATCTTTAGGAGAAGAAGAAAAACTATCATCCCGTAAAAAACCAAAACCATCAGGCAATACTTCAAGAATGCCCTTTCCGTCGCCCAAAAGTTCAGAAACAGTTAATTCCGAAAAATTAGGTGCAGGACCGGCTACGGTCTTAGGTAAAAAAGAACCAGTAGCTGAGGAAGGATGAATTTTTTTCATAACAACTTCGCTTCCTTGAGAAAAAGTGGGAGAAGATTCCGGTGGCGCAGTGGAAGCGGGGCCGAAGCGAGCTGGTGCTACATTTTCTTGTCCAAAGCGACTGGGGGAACTGGCTCCCGGACCAAAACGGTTGGAAGAATAAGCGGAAGAGGGACGCTTGGTATCAGTACCAGGACGTGGCTTTGGTGAAGTAGAACGAGCTTGCCAAGCAGGTTTAGCTGAATAAACGATATCGTTATGAGGACCGGGTTTAATAGGGGGAACGACTGCATCGTGATCTTCTAAATTTATATTTGAGTTATCTTCTGTTTTAGATGAATTTTGAGAAACCTGCAGGTTTTCAGAAGAAACGGAAGAATCACTTTCATCAAGAGCAGACTGGATTTTATCAATAATTTCAGCCTTGCTTAAACCGGTACCTAAAACAATTTGATGATTTTTAGCAAATTGACGCAAAGCTACAACAGTCATACTCTGTAAATCTATCATAGGGGAAACCTCCTTAAAACACATAATAAGGTAATGTTTTTGCAAAAACAAAAACCAAAACAAGGACTGAGGTTAAAAACATAAAAGTATAAACCTCACTATTAGTTAAGCAACAAAATGTATCTTGCATTTCAAGAAACAATTATGAGCATTGTTAATAAACTTACTTTGTTTCGTTTGCAATATAAGCATTATAGCAAAAAGAAACCTATCTAGCAATGAAAAATATAGAATAATTATAATTGTAAAGATAATGCTAAAAAGAAGAGGAAAGTCTTGAGGAATTTGTATAAAAAAAGAAGAAAAAGAGCGAAAAAAACCAAAAAATAAAAGCTCTGCATTATACAGAGCTTTTTTTGGCAAATTAAAATTTGCGTTTCCGGGCTGCTTCAGCCTTCTTCTTACGTTTTACGCTGGGTTTTTCGTAATGTTCACGCTTGCGAACCT